>JAEZLU010000184.1 GCA_023415075.1 Bacillota bacterium | reverse complement strand
AGATCGGGCCGCAGCCTGGCTTCGACAACTACCGGCAGGTTGTCTTTCTGAAAGCCGCGCGGCAGTGGTTTGACCGGATGATATTGTTTGCCGTCGTCACTCATTATTCCGTAGTAAGCCAAGGACGTCACATAACGCACCTTGCCCTTGATGCGGATGGTAGCGGGTGCAGGGTCGGCGGCGGCCGAAACCACCGGTATTGTCAGCGATATACTGATAAGCAGCAGCAAAAAGCAGAGGGCAAAACGTCGCATATTAGCCTCCTATTGGCGGATACTTCCGGCAGGAGCAAAGGTAGCCGATACATTGGTCACCAGTTGACTGTCGCCGGCGCCGGCCTCGGCAGGCAGATAGCGGACGCCAGCCCGGGAAGCGTCGGCCGCCGAGCCGATGGCGATGTCGCCGGTCCACAGCACTTCCTTGGTCCAGAACAGCGTACCTTCGACCTTGTAAACATATTTGCCGGCAGGCACCGGGTTTCCTGCGCGGTCTGTGCAGTCCCAAACCAGGGAATGTTTTCCCGGCTGCGGCGTCGCTTTGGTCACGGCGTCGACCTCAGGGGTGGGTGGACCTTCGACTCCGACGGCTTGGCGCCAGAGGGGCAGGCAGTCGGGCCGCTTTTCATAGCCGCCTTTGCCGGTAAACCAGGTGACGAATAGGGTTTTGACAAATTTTCCCTGGCTGTCTTCGATCCAGACAGCTACCTGGTTGCTGGCGATTGAGGGAATCCGGCTGAGATCATAATTCAGAGTCACCGTTCCCGGCGGCGGCTCTGCTGCCCCGGCCGGACCGGCCGGCAGAGCGGTACAAAGCAATATCGCCGTCACGATAAGTGGCAAACTTGCAGACCGAAATCGCTTCATGGTCATTCTCCTTCGCAAGCTTTTTCCGTAGCCTTCGACGCCAGGGAAAAAAATCCTCCGGCCAACAAAAATCCCCCCAAAAGGGGGGATGAGGCTGAGAGATTAATCATTAATTGCAAAAAAAATTATTGCTGATTGGTTTTCTGGGCAGGCAGGTTGTTTTTCAGCGAGATGGTTTTGTGGCAAACCGGGCAGGTTACCTTACACTGGGGCTTCTGGATTTCTTCCACCGAAAGCTTGATCTGTCCACGGCAGTCCGGGCAACTGAATTTCATATATACCTCCACCTCCAGATGTCTTTTAAGAAATTCTTTTCGCCTCGCAAAAGGCAAACCCTTTTGTCAGATTAGTTAAACTTTACCGGCATTCGGGCTATAAAAATTTGAGCTCGATGCTGAGGTCCGGCCGGCTGCTGCGGGCCCGCGTATCGTCCCGCCTCTCAACTATCACTCTTTCGAGAACGCCCCGCAGGGCGCTGCGCTTTTCTTCATAGTCGTGGTCGCCAGCGACGAAGTGCCGCTGGACCGCGGCCACAACTTCGGCGGAGGAAAGCAGGGGGGCAAAGGCTTCCAGCTCGGCCTGGAGCTTGCTTTTATTCTGGCCGATATCGTGCAGCCGCGTCCTGATGTCGGCCAGTTGCCGTTCGGCTTCGTCGTCGGCGATCATCTGCTGCCGGTACCAGCGGAGCACCATTTCCCGCTGCTTGAGAAGGCGGCCTTCCATGTCGGCCAGTCGCGCCAGCGCCGTCTGGATATTCTGGCTGTTGGCCGGATGAGGCCGATTGACCAGATACTGTCTGATGAGCTTAGGGTTCTCGCTCAGCTGGCAGAGATGCTCGAAAACCGCTTTGTCCAGCACTTCGCTGGGAATGCGGCGGGCGTCGCAACGCTCGCCGCCTGAGTACAGGTAGGTATTGCTGCGTTGGCTGAGGCAGACGTAGTAGCTTTTGGGCTCGGAAGCCTTGCCGGCATAGGCGATGGTCATCTTGCGGCCGCACTTGCCGCAATATACAAGGCCGGCCAGCAGTTGCTCATGTTTTAGGTTGCGCTTGGCCAGCGACTTGTTTTCCTTGAGTTGGCGCTGGCCGGCCTCCCATATTGCCGTGTCGACGATGGCCGGCACCGGCACCTCGATCCATTCGGCTTCCGGCCGCGGTGACTTGACCCGCTTGCTCAGGCCAACCTTCTGGTACTTGTAGCGCATGGCCACATGGGTGCCTTTGTAGAGCGGGTTTGTCAGCAGGCGATAGACGGCGGATACAATCCACGGCTTCTTCAGCCGGGGCGATGGGACGCCCATCTCGTTGAGGCGCTTGCAGATTGTCGCCGTGCCGACCTTCTCTTCAACCAGCCAGGTATACATCTGCCGCACGATTGCCGCTTCGTCGTCTTTTACGGTATAATTGCTGACGCTTTTATCGTAGAGATAGCCGAACGGTTTGGCGTCGGCGATGATTTTGCCCTTGGCCGCTTTGCCCCGTTTACCGCGCAGCGAGCGCTCCTTGATTTTCTCTTTTTCATAGTCGGAAATCGCCCCGCGGATGGAATAAAACAGTTTGCCCTCAGGCGATTGTTCGAAGGTAACCGATACGAAAACAAGCTTGCTGCCGGCTTTTTCGATATCTTCGGTGATTATGAGCTGATGGGCCAGGTTGCGGGCCAGCCGGTCGGGATCGTAGACCACGACATAGGCGAACTGGCCGCCGTCAAGCTGACTGCGCAGGCGGGTGAGAGCCGGCCGGTCGATAAATTCGCCGCTATAGCCGTCATCGACGAACTCCTCGAGGTCGGCGACACCCAGTTCAGCCGCCTTCTGCCGGCATTCGGCGAGCTGGGTATCAAGCGAATAGCCCTTTTCGGCCTGTTCGGCCGTGCTCACCCTGGCGTAAATTGCCGCCTTGCTCATATTATGGTCCTCCCGTATAATTCATCTATTTCCGGCAATAGTTCAATATCTCCTGGCCGATTTCCTGCCACGACAGCGGCGAGCGGTAATGAAAGACCGGGCGACGACATATATTTTGCCAGCAGGGAGGCGGGAAACCATGACAAGCTCCGCTGACGGTCAGACTACCGGCCCGCGGTTGGCGGCGTCTATTACCATACGCCATCTTAACGAATGGATCGAGACGCGTCACGGGCCCTCTTTTCTCGGGCCGCTGATCACCGGCGTTCTAAGGCGAAAGGGCCAGACCAGCAAGCAGGCTCCAGTCAACAGCCAATGTAAATAATTCCCAGGAAATCTTTGTGTCTTGAAAGCTCAATAGTTTTGGACAAGCGTAAATTTTGTAATGTTTTTCTGATGTTGTTTGGTCAAAGCGATGGAGGACCATAAAGATGAGCTTGTCTTAATCCTTGCCGGCTACCAGCGTGAGATGGAAACTTTTCTCCAGACCAATCCGGGGCTCAGGTCGCGGTTCCCCATCCATATCGATTTTCCCGACTATAGCCAGCAGGAACTGCTGGCTATAGCCGAGCAGCTTTGCGCCCGCCGCCAGTACCGGCTTGTGCCGCCGACAAAACTGGCGCTCGCGAAAATGCTTCTGCCGCCGGCCGGCCACAGTGACGACAATTTCGGCAACGCCCGCACGGTGCGCAACATCATTGAGAAAGCCCTGCGCCGCCAGGCCGTCAGACTGGTGGCCAAAAGCAGCCTGACCAGGGAGGAACTGATGATCATCGAGCCGGGCGATCTGCCGGAGGT
>JAEZLU010000149.1 GCA_023415075.1 Bacillota bacterium | reverse complement strand
GGGAGGGGCACTTTCGTGACCCTGCCCAGGGAAATCGATCCCGACAAGCTGGTCTGCCTGGAACAGATGATCCTGGAACTGCTGCGAAGGGCCGACGAAATGGGCTTTAGTGACGAAGATGTCGTGGCGTTACTGGAAACGACAAAACGGGCAAAACGCCAATCCGGATATAAAGAGGTGTAACATGGCAAAAAAAGTGACAACCAGCGGCCCGCTGGCGGAAAACGAGCCGCATGGTCCGGACCGTGAACCTAGTCTCTTCCCGTTAATCCTCTTCTTGCTCTTCGTCGGCGCAGGCCTGTTGCTCTACTATATTACCGACAGCTTCTGGCTGTTTGTTGCCGCGCTCGCCGGCGCTTTCCTTATCGGCATGTCCCTCAAAATTGCCGCCGAGTGGGAAAAAGCCGTTGTTCTGCGTTTGGGCAAATACCGGGGGCTTAAAGGTCCGGGGCACTTCTGGACCGTTCCGTTCGTCGACACTGTCGCCTACTGGATCGACCAGCGCGTCGTCGCTACTCCTTTCATTGCCGAACAGACACTCACCAAAGACACCGTCCCCGTCAACGTCGACGCCATCCTCTTCTGGATAGTATGGGACCCCGAAAAAGCGGCGCTCGAAGTCGAGAACTACCGGCAAGCCGTGGCCTGGACCGCGCAGACAGCCTTACGCGAAGTTGTCGGCCATTCCATGCTTTCGGACATCCTTTCCGGCCGGGACGTCCTTGACAAAGTCCTGCAGGACCTGATCGACAAGCGCACCGGACCGTGGGGCATCTCCGTGCAGTCCGTGGAGATTCGCGACGTCGTCATTCCGATCGATTTGCAAGACGCCATGAGTCGGGAAGCCCAGGCCGAGCGCGAGCGGCGGGCACGGATAATCCTCGGCACGGCGGAAAACGAAATCGCCCACAACTTCGCCACCGCCGCCAAAGTCTACGAAAATAACCCTGTAGCCTTGCAGTTGCGGGCCATGAACATCCTCTACGAAGGTCTCAAAGAGAAGGGCGGCCTCGTAGTTACACCGAGCGGGTTGGCCGAAGCCCTGAATGTCGGGCCGCTCGTCGCAGTCGCCAAAGTGGCCAACGACCGGCAGGCCGAAGCCCCGCCGGCAGCGAAGAGCGAATAAAGCGCAGTTGGAACAATGGCCCATATGATTTCGGCGGACGAAGTTATATGGGCCATTGTCTTGGGCCAAAAAAGTTATGCCCGTATGACAAATATTTCTACCTGGAGCAGGAGTTATAAATAGCCCACAGAATTGTATTAGTACATTAATACAATTTGTTTGCCTATATCCATCTAGAAAGGAGAATATCGTTTGAAACGAAGAGATTTCTTGAAAGTCTCAGGCCTTGCCTTTGCTGGAGCAGCCAGCGGCATCGGGCTCAGCAGGTTAACGTACGCCGACCAGCCACCCGGCTTCCCCCAAGCCACGGGCAGCGGACAGGAGCTCGAAGCTACGGTCGACCTGAAAACCGGGGAGGTCAAAACAAACCCGGACATCGTCATGCGGCACAGCGCCTGCCTGGGATGCTACAGCTCCTGCGGCAACCGGGTCAAGATCAATAAAAAAACCGGCCAGATCATGCGGGTTGCCGGCAACCCCTATAATCCCCTGAACACGGAGCCCCATCTTCCCTATGACGCCCCCTTGGAGCAGGGCTATCTGGCATTCAGCGCGTACAAAGGGCTGGGTCACAAGCACCGGGCCACGCTTTGCGCCCGCGGCAACGCGACACTCCAGGCCCACTATGATCCTTACCGCATCCTTGTGCCCCTCAAACGGACCGGCAAACGCGGCGAAGGAAAGTGGAAACCGATCACCTGGGAGCAAGCCGTCAAGGAAACGGTGGAAGGCGGCCAACTGTTCAAGGAAACCGGCGAAACAGCAGCCATCGAGGGGCTGCGCCAGGTGCGCGACTTGGTCACCCCCATCGATCCACAGCAGCCCGAACTCGGGCCCAAAGCCAACCAACTGGTATGCATCGGCGGGAGAGGAGACGGTCGGACGATATTCAGCAACCGCTTCGCAGCGGCCTATGGAACGCTGAACAACGCCTCTCATGGCTTCACCTGAGGGGGCGCCAAGACACCAGCGTCGCTGGTGATAGCGGGAGGCAACCTATTAAAGCCTGACACAGCCAATTCCGAATACATCCTATACCTCGGTGCCTATCCTGGGCACAGCGGAAAACCCATGCAGGCCATCGGCAGGCAGGCGGCCATCCGTGCCGCTGAAGGAAAACTCAAATTCGACGTGGTCGATCCCGTCCTTGCCGGCGGGGCGGTAACACCTACCGGCCAGCAGACCCGCTGGGTGCCGATAAAGCCGACGACCGACACCGCCTTCGCCATGGCTCTCATGCGGTGGATGATCGAGCATAATCGCGTGAACGACGACTATCTTGCGGCACCGAACCTTGCAGTTGCCAGGGCTAAAGGCTTCAATAGTTGGACGAACGCCGCTCATCTCGTCATCGACGACCCGGCTCACCTCAACCACCGACGCCTGCTGCGGGCCGAAGACCTCGGGCTGGCCGTGCCGGCTACGCCGCAGTCGCAGCCGCCTGCACCGAAACCCGAGCATTATGTCGTCATCGACAAAGCAAGTAACCAGCCCGCAATCCACAGTGCGTCCGTCACCGGCGATCTCCTGTTCAGCGGCACCGTGACCGATGCCGCTGGCCGGCAAATTAAGGTCAAGACCGCCTTCTGCCTACTGAAGGAAAGCGTTTTTGCCACAGACTTGAAAGAATATAGCAAGATTTGCGGCGTGCCCGAGGCCACCATCGCCGAAATCGCCGCCGAATTCACCGCTCACGGTACCAGAGTGGGCGTCGATGGCATGGGCAATACGGCGGCGACCAACGGCTTCGAAATTGCGTTTTCCCTGTACTTGCTGCCCGCGCTGACCGGAAGTTATAACAAGAAGGGCGGCATGCTCACGCGTCGCAATTCCTATAAAAACTTCGGGCCCGGTCCCCGTTACGACCTGGCTGCCATCGCGAACAAGCCGCAGGCTAAGGGCGTCAATATCGGCCGGACAGGCTTCGCCTACGAGAAAACCAGCGAATACAAAGCAAATAAAGAAAAAGGGGAGAATCCCTACCCCTCCCGTCTGCCCTGGTACAGCTTCGGCGGTACCGCCGATAACCAGTTCATCTTCTCGGCGGCCAACAGCTATCCTTACCAGGCAAAAATCCTCATGGTCTGGATGTCCAACCCTCTCATGACCTCAGCGGCGGCCGGCGGCAAAGCCGTCCAGGACGAGCTCAAGAAAGTGGAACGCGTACCACTCATCATCAGCATCGACGCGTTCATGGGCGAAACGACCGCCCTGGCGGATTACATCGTGCCGGACACTACCCCGTACGAGAGCTGGGGCATCGCCAACACCGAGGGCAACTGCTCAGGAAAGGTCAACACCCTGCGCTGGCCGGTGGTGCAGCCCATGACAGCCAAGCTGGGTGACGGTCGGTTCGCCTGCTATGAAAACTACATCATCGATGTCGCCAAGCTGCTGGGGCTGCCGGGCTTCGGCGACAACGCCATCCCCGGTGCCGACAAAAAGCTTTACCCCCTCAACCAGCCGGCCGATTACTTCCTGAAAGCAGCTGCTAATTCCGCCTTTGACGGCCCCGGCGTGCCCGATCTCCCGCAGCGCGAAGCCGACATACAGGCTCTCGACGAAATCGCTGCGGCCTGGAAGCACAGCGTAACAGCCGAAGAGTGGCCCAAGGTCGCGTACCTTATTTCCCGCGGCGGCCGCTTTGAAGCTTATGGTGACGGCTTCAAAAAGGATGACCACAACTACCCGTACGCCGGTTGTGTCAACATCTATATCGAACGGATGGCTTTGGCCAGGAATTCGTTCACCGGCAAGCCCTACTCCGGTATTATCGGCTATACCCCTGACGCCTTTGCCGACGGCACGCCGGTCGAACAGGCCTTCCCACCAGATAAGTGGCCGTTCAAGGCCGTCTCCTACAAAGCTAAATTCCGCAGCATCTCCATGCTTGTCAACACATCGCTGCGCAACCTAAACAAAACCAACGCCATCGAGATCAATCCTGAGGACGCAGGCGCCCAAGGGCTCAAAGACGGACAAAAGGTCAAGCTCATTGCCGCTACCGGTGGCGTAGCCGTCGGCCAGCTCAAGGTCCGTCCGGGCATCGCCCGCGGCACCGTCGCCGTCGCCTTCGGCTATGGCCACTGGGAATACGGCGCACGGGCCCATCAGATAGGCGACAAAACGCTCGGCGGCGACGCCTCGCGCGGCACTGGCGTCAACCTCAGCGTCATCAGTCTGACCGACCCGAAGGTCAAGACCGTCTTCGGCTACAGCGAGATGTCCACAGGAACCGCCGGGCGCAACGGCGGCGCCTTCCGGATCGAGAAAGTATAGGTAAGGCTTATGAACGCAACATACGGAGAAGTCTCCCGCGCTGAAATCTATAGCTTTCTTGCCGCCGTTTTCCTGCGGGAGCCCGACTTGCAGTCGCTGGCCAAACAGCTGTATGCGCTCCAGCTTGCGGCGGATTACCCGCCGGCCGACGAAGCCCTCGTCGACGAGATCAAGCAGCAGTATTTCGACAGTTTCTTTGTCCCCATGTCGGCAAGCTACACGCCGCCTTTCGAATCGACCCTGCTCGGTTACGCTGCCGATAAACGGTTCGGCTCTCTATGCAGTCCGGCCATGCACGAAGTGATGTCCCTGTATATGGCGGTCGGGTTCGACCCTTCGCAACTCGACATCTTCGAACCACTGAGAGAAATCGCCATGCCTGACCACATCGGTTTCGAATTGGCTTTTATGGCCTTTCTGGCGCTGCAGGAGGAAACCGCGCACAGGCGGGGGGACGGGGAAGCGGCCGAAAAATGGGCCGAGTGGCAGAGAATCTTCCTAGTCCAGCATCTGTCGCGCTGGCTGCCGCAGCTTGCCGCAGCGCTTGCCGACAGACAGGCCGGCTACTACGCCGCCGCCGCGCAGTACGCGGCCGGCTGGGTGCAAGTGGATCTCGATGAACTACAGGATGGCTTGAAGGAGGGTTGTAGCCGTGGCCAACAATAGTCGCTACGGAATGGTAATAGACCTGCGCCGGTGCATCGGCTGTCATGCTTGCACCGTGACCTGCAAGATGGAGAACAGCGTACCGGACAACTGTTTTCGCTCCTGGGTGCTGGAAGCCGACAAAGGCGCGTACCCTAACGTAACCAGAGTAAAACTTCCCCGGCTGTGCAATCAGTGTCAGGACGCGCCGTGTGTGACCGTCTGCCCTGTACACGCCACCTTTCGCGACCAGGACGGCGGCGTCATCAAAATCGACTCCAGCAAATGCATCGGCTGCCGGTATTGCATCGCCAGTTGTCCGTACAGCGCGCGTTATTTCCATCCCGTCAAGGGCGTGGCTGATAAATGCGACCTGTGCCTCGACCGGGTCAAAGCAGGCCTTTTGCCGGCCTGCGTAAGCACCTGCGTCTCCCACGCCCGCTTCTTCGGCGACTTCAACGACCCTGACAGCGAAGTCAGCCGCCTGGTGCGGAAATACAGCGCCCAGACGTTGCGGCCGGATCTCGGAACGCAGCCGTCGGTGTACTACGTCGGCCTGGAAGAAGCCTTGGCCAACGCGAATTTGGCCTTGTTGACGGAGAGGAGGTAAGCGTGTGGACATGACTCTTGTCTACGAAGTTCAACATAACATCGCCTTCGGCCCGCTCATCGCCCTCTACTTTTTCCTGGCGGGCCTGAGTGCCGGACTGCTCCTGTTGTCCGCAATGGGCAGTGTATTCGGCTGGAAGCAAATGAGGCCGCTCGCCAAGCCGCTCAGCGCCCTGGCGCTGGCGACAATCATCCCTGGCGGGCTCAGCCTGCTGGTCGACCTCGGACAGCCTCTCCGGGCGCTCTATCTGTTCGTCAACTTCAACCCCCTCTCGGTCATGAGCTGGGGTTCGTACATTCTGCTGATATACAACCTGGTCGCCGCTGTCTACGCCTGGCTGGTGTGGCGCGACGATTCGCGCCAGAAAGCATGGGGCTGGGCAGGGATAATCGCCGCCGTCGCGCTCGGGCTGTATACCGGCGTGCTGCTCGCCGTCGCCCCTGGGCACCCGCTGTGGAATTCGGCTGTCGTGCCGGTTCTCTTCCTCGTATCGGGTATCGTCGCGGCCCTCAGCCTGCTCAGCGTATGCCAGGCCCTGCCGTTCGGCACACTCATTCCGCAAACGGCCGCCGACGACGCGCTCCACTCCCTCAAGGTGCTGTTCGTCTTCCTGGAACTGATACTCGTCGCCGCCCACCTCATCATCCTCGGCCTGATCGGCTCCTCCGGCACGGAAGTTGCGAAGTATCTCGTGGCCGGAGCCCGGTCGTTCTCCTTCCTCGGCATCCAGATCGTCCTTGGCACGATCATCCCCCTGGCTATCGTCGCCTTCGCCCACCGGTCGAGCGCCGCGCTCGGCGTTGCCGGTTTCTTGAGCCTTGTCGGCGTCATGGCCCTGCGGTACAACTTCGTCATCGCCGGCCAGGAACTGCCGGCACAGGGAACGCTACTTAACACGCTGGAAGGTGGCGGAGCAGTCTGGGCCTACGTCGCCGCCCTCCTTGCCCTGGG
>JAEZLU010000130.1 GCA_023415075.1 Bacillota bacterium | reverse complement strand
CCCTGGAGGGCCAATTCGGCCGTGTCGTCCGAGATGTTGGTCAGCCGGACGTCGAAGCCGGCGGCGGTTTGCCGCATCCAGTCGTAGTCTTTGTCGATGTTGGCGGCGTTGATGACCAGCAAGTATTTGGCCGGGCCGTAGCGGTAGATCAGCAGGTCGTCAACCGTGCCGCCGTCCTGATAGCACATCGGCGTGTACTGCACCTGGGTGTCGGCCAGGCGGGCGACGTCGTTGGTTACCAGGCGTTGCAGATAGGCCAGGGCCTCCGGCCCTGCGACCAGCACCTCCCCCATATGGGAGACGTCGAACAGGCCGGCCTTTTCCCGCACGGCCCGGTGCTCGGCCAGGATGCCGCCGTACTGCACCGGCAGCAACCAGCCGCCGAATTCGACGATTTTTCCGCCCCAGCGGCGGTGGGTCTCGTAAAGAGGCGTCTGTTTGGCCATAAATCACCCTCCTTTTACTTAATATGTGTAAATAATAACAAACAAAAACAGAGGCAAAGAAGTCCTGCTTCTTTGTCTCTGTCCAATAACCTGAGAGATTCGTCCCCGTAGGGACTCCCCGTCGGTGGCGCTCACTCCGGCGGCAGCGCGCTCTCCAGAGTACGGTCCGGCTGCAGTCCTTTTGCCTGAGAGTTTGACAAAGCCTTACCCCTTCGGCGCCGCCTGCGCGGTCTCTCCTGTAGCCGTCATCCCGTGAATTTTCAGTTGTCAGCTGGCGTATACCGTTCCCGCTTATATAGCTATTCGCCGACCGGCCATATTTTTCCTACCGGCTGGCAGATTTTTTCGCAGCAGTCTTTATTTACCGAGAAAACAGGCAAAGCGCTCGTCGTATTTGACAGGGGTGAACTCGATAAATTCGTAGGCGGCAGCCTGGTTGGCGTAGAAGGGGTCGCCCTGGACGACGGACTGGGCTTCGGCCAGGCTGAGGTTGGCGAGGATGACGCCGCCGATCCGCGGGTTTTGCGGGCCGGAGCAGATGAATTTCCCCTGTTTGTAGCAGTCGTCGAGGAATTTCCGATGGTCGGCCAGGAGGTTGTCGATAACCTCCAGCGGTTTTATGTACTTGACTGTGACAATAACCAATTGGCATTCCTCCTAGGTGGGCCGGTCGGCACCGGGCCTTTTTCTTTTATTATACCATATTCAGCCACCGTCAACAGGCGGCGGCCGGGCAAAATAAAAAACCGCAGCGGCGGTCCGCTGCGGCGGTGCAACAAGCTTAGTGGTCGATCTCGAAGTTATAGTTCATGCCGGAGTTATTGTCCCAGTTATTGGCCTGGTCCTTGAAGCAGACGTTGAGGGAGTCGGCGTTGGCCGCCGGAATGGTAAGCTCGAAGCCGGAGTTGGTCCTGAGCATCCTGAGGTCCTGGGCTCCCTGCCACTGGTCGCCGAAGCCGACGCGGGCGTAGACTTCGGGGGCACCGTGCTGAGCCAGCAGGCCGTTGTAGACGACGGTGACGTTTTCGTAGACTTCGGGGTTCTGGGGCGTTATGATGACGCCGTTTGACAGGTATTCGTTCGCTTTTGCCTTGTACATGATTCGACCTCCTTTTAGATTTACACTTATAGTTTGGCCGCGCAGGCAGCAAATATGTCTGGAAAAATATCGCAACAGTCTTTTTGTCCTTGGTGGCAGGTCCTTTACCCTGCCAATATTAGTTTTATATTATGAAAAAAGCGCCAAGCTAATTGTAAATTACTGTTACATTGGTTGCTTTGCGGTATTATAATAATAGTTATAATATCAATATCGGATTTTTGCCGACATCAGGAGGAATGACTATGAAACCGTTTATGGACGACGATTTCCTGTTGACCAACAAAACAGCCGCCATTCTTTATCACGACTATGCCAAAAAAATGCCGATCTTCGATTATCACTGCCACCTCAGCCCCAAGGAGATCGCCGAGAACAAACGCTACCGCAATATTACCGAGGTGTGGCTGGGCGGCGACCATTATAAATGGCGGGCAATGCGGGCCAACGGCGTCGACGAGCGCTACATAACCGGCGATGCCCCCGACAAGGATAAGTTCCTGAAATGGGCCGAGACCATGTCGGCCTGCATCGGCAACCCGCTGTATCACTGGACCCATCTCGAACTTAAACGGTTTTTCGGTATCGATACGCTGCTGTCGCCGGCTACGGCCGAGGAAATCTGGAACAAATGCAACGCCCTGCTGCAGAAGGACGAATTTTCGGCCCGCGGCCTGATCACCCGCTCCAACGTCAAAGTTCTCTGCACGACCGACGACCCGGCCGACACGCTGGAATACCACGCCGCCATCGCCAAGGACCAGTCCTTCGGCGTTAAGGTACTGCCCGCCTTCCGGCCGGACAAGAGCTTCAACATCGAAAAGGCCGGCTTCGCCGAGTATATTGCCAAGCTGGGGAAAGCGGCCGGCAGGAATATCGCCACCTTCAACGACCTGACGGCGGCTCTGGGCCAGCGGCTGGAGTTTTTCCACGCCGCCGGCTGCCGGGTGTCCGACCACGCGCTCGACCCGATCGTCTACGAGCAGGCGACGGCCACCGAGCTCGACGCTATCCTGGCCAAGGCCCTGAAAGGCGAAAAACTCGCCGAGTCCGAGGTTCGCAAGTTTAAGACGGCCGTCCTCCTTTTCCTCGGCCGCGGCTACGCCCGCCTGGGCTGGGTAATGCAGCTGCATATGGGGACGCTCCGCAACGTCAATACCCGGGCGGCGCGGGTTCTCGGCCCGGATACCGGCTTCGACGCCACAGCCGACTATACGCTGGGCGAGGCGCTGGCCAAGTTCCTCGACGATCTCGACAACACCGAGGAGCTGCCGAAAACCATCGTTTATTCCCTTAACCCCCGCGACAACGATATGCTGGCAACCATCGTCGG
>JAEZLU010000103.1 GCA_023415075.1 Bacillota bacterium | reverse complement strand
CCCACAATAAATCCTAATAATAGTTTTTGGTACTGTTTCATATACTTCCTCCTCTTGGTATTTCACAGTATTTCTCTTTAACCATGTCGAGCCCGTTCTTCGGATAATGTGCCCTGATCGTGGTTTTTCCCCGGTGTTCGCCTGAGCTGTTTTCTTTCAAGCTCGAGCCCGCCATCTTCAGTATTTGCCGCGAATCCTGGAAACGGCGGATGACACCGATTGCGCTGACGATGATGGCCGACGTCACCATCCCGAAGCCTTTTGATCTCCAGCAGCTTCCCCGCATGGGGTACAGGAGATTGTGCGACAAGAGGTTTAACGAACGTAGGTGGCAATCCCTCCTTTCGGTGTGAATCTGGCCGCCTGTCGAGGCGCATGGGAGTTGTCCGAGTATTGCGAATTATCCGGGATGATAACCGCCGTGATAGTTGATGGTACGGCTGGTTTGCAGGAAAATTCTTTACGCAGGTGGTCAGTTCCTTTACACGGTACATAAACATACAGGATAATACATGAAAAAGCGCTGCAAAAGGGGATGGTATCGTAAGCAAATGCCGACAAATGGCTTTAGCCAAGTTTTCGCCATACGCAGGAGACATTCCTCTAATTTGTGGAAATTATTGGTTTGTAATCGCCGCTTGTCGATGGAGGGATGCAGGCCGCGCAGGGCGAAGCATAATAGGAAAAAAGACTGCGGGGGGCACGCTATGCAAAAAACGGTGGGCATCCTGGGCGGCATGGGCCCGTTAGCCACGGTGGATCTGTTCGCGAAAATTGTGGAGAATACGCCGGCGGTCCTCGACCAGGATCATCTGCGAATCATAATCGATAATAACCCCCAGATTCCGCCGCGGGTCGAAGCCATTCTCGGCGACGGCCCGAGCCCGCTGCCGGCTATGACCGAGTCGGCCAGGCTGCTGGCGGCCGCCGGCGCAGACTTTATTATCATGCCCTGCAACACGGCCCATTTTTGGCTGGCTGAGCTGAGGGCAGTAACGAGTATTCCCATCCACAGCATGATCGACAACGCTGCCGCCTTTGTAGCCGAGCGCCATGGCGAACTATCCGGACGGATACTGCTCTTGGCCACCGAGGCGACCGTCAGCCTCAATCTCTATCAGCAGGCTTTCGCGGCCAAGGGGATGGCGCTGCAGCTTCCTGACCCTGATGAGCAAAAGATGCTCGATAAGGCGGTACGGAGGGTCAAGGCCGGCGAATTGGCCGATAACCCGTATTTAGGCGAGCTCAACGTCATGCTGGCCAGGTTTGCCGAAGCCGGCACAGGGGCCGCCCTGGCCGGCTGCACCGAGGTACCGCTGCTTTTCCCTTTCTTTACCGACGGCCTGACCAAA
Source organism: Bacillota bacterium (assembly GCA_023415075.1). GTDB lineage: Bacteria > Bacillota > Negativicutes > Sporomusales > UBA7701 > JAEZLU01. Next base: position 5,553 of record JAEZLU010000103.1, on the reverse strand, counting down.
CTGGATGCGACGCTTTTGCTGGCCAAGATGGTGGTGGCCCGGGGCCTTGGCGAAGTATGAATGCGAAGGTTATAGCTATAGCTTTAATAATCTGCACAATGTTTCTGGCGGCCGGCTGCCGTCCGGGCGGCTGGTTTGCCGCCAAGCCGTACAAGGAAACTCAGTTTCTGATGGATACAGTCATTGAAGTGACGGCTTACGGCCCGACTGCCGAGGCGGCAGTAAAGGCTGCCTTTGGCGAATTCAAACGGCTTCATGATATAAGTAACAATTTTGACCAGGCGAGTGAGGTTTCGCAAGTAAACGAGGCCGCCGGCCGGCAGCCGGTAAAGGTGTCAGCCGACCTCTTGGCCATGATCAAGCGGGCCAATGAACTTTCGTCAAGGCTGGACGGCACTTTTGATGTGACCATCGGCCCGCTGAGCGACCTATGGGGCATCGGTCGCAAAGGCGACTTCGTCCCGAGCCAGGAAGAGATCGCCAAGGTCTTGCCGCTTATCGACTACCGCCTGGTAGTGCTGGACGAACCAGCCGGCACCGTATTCCTGCCGAAAGCTGGCATGAAAATCGATCTTGGCGGCATTGCCAAAGGCTATGCCGTGGACCGGGCCATCGATATTCTCAAGGCAAAGGGAGTACAGTCGGCCCTGATCAACGCCGGCGGCGATGTCCGGGTGATTGGCAGCCGGCCCGACGGCAACCCATGGCGGATCGGCGTCCAGCATCCCCGTAACCCTGACGCCATGCTAGCCAAACTGGCCCTTACCGACTGGGACACCATGGAGACCTCCGGCGATTATCAGCGTTACTTCATCAAAGACAACATCCGCTACTCCCACATCCTCGACCCGCGCACCGGCCGCCAGCCACGGGAGATTAGCAGTGTGACCATGGTCCTCAGCAACTCGGCGGACGGCGACATATTCAGTACCGCCATGTTTGTGCTGGGACCGGAGCGAGGGCTGACTCTTCTGCGGCAATTTCCCGGGGTGGAGGCAATAATGATGATGGCCGACGGCCGGGTTATCGTCAGCCCAGAGCTTACTGGTAAGGTGGAGCTGGAAAAGTAGGCTGGGCCGCTTGTCAGCGGCAGGCGGTTCTAGTATAATTAAAACGTCAAACAGCCTCATGAAGAGGCTATCGGCGAATTTCCCCAAAAACGATTGGTCCACGAAGGCCGCGGGATGCAGAAGCGTCAACGGTACTTGTGGATTTTATTTTTCTGGAGGCGTACATATGCACATTCCCGAGGGTTATCTCAGCCCGTCGACCTGCCTGACGCTGACCGGCGTCATGCTGCCGGTGTGGTACCGGGCCACCGCCTGTATCAAGAAAAGTCTCGACGTCGCCCGTGTGCCCTTTCTGGCCATGGGGGCGGTATTTTCCTTTCTTATCATGATGTTCAACATCCCGATACCGGACGGTACAACTGCCCATGCCGCCGGCGGCGTGCTGCTGGCTATTGTTCTCGGACCGTGGGCGGCGGTTGTCGCCGTCAGTGTCGCTTTGTTCATCCAGGCACTGCTATTTGGCGACGGCGGTCTGCTGGCGTTTGGGGCTAACGCCTTTAATCTGGCTTTTGTCATGCCGGTGAGCGGTTACTGGGTCTACCGCCTGGCTGCCGGCGATGCCGGCGGCTCCCGCCGCCAGTTTTTCGCCGCTGCCCTGGCCGGCTATGTCGGCCTCAACCTGGCGGCCCTGGTTGCGGCGATCGAGTTTGGCATCCAGCCGCTGCTGTTCGTGGCTACCGACGGCACGCCACTTTACTGCCCTTATAGTTTAGGCGTGGCCATCCCGGCGATGATGCTGCCGCACCTCACCCTGGCCGGCGCGGCCGAAGCCGCCGTCACCGCCCTGGCGCTGCGTTATGTTTGGAAAACCTCGCCTGAGATGCTGGCCGGCGGCCAGTTCCGACGCTAGGAGGGAGAATATGTATCGCCGTTATTGGCTGGTTATATTGCTGATGGCTCTTGCAACTCCCCTCGGCCTGCTCGCCGGCGGCACCGCCTGGGGCGAGTGGGGGCCGGAGGAAATGGCGAACCTGGTCGGCTTTATGCCGCGGGGCATTGAGCAGGCTGCTAACTGGTGGCAGGCACTGTTTCCCGATTATACGGTGAAGGGGCTGGGCGAAGGGGCCGGCTACATCTTTTCCGCTTTTATCGGTGCCGGTGCCGTTTATGCCCTCACGCTGGTTTATCTCCGGCTGATTGCGAGGCCGAAATGATGGAATTGCCCACCTGGCTGTCCCAGAGTGGAACCGGCCCGCTGCCGCCGGTGCGCAAACGCTGGGGACGGGCCGATTACTTGGAAAAAACACTGGCCAATATCCAGCGAATAATGGCCGAGGATATGTATCAGGCCGGCGTCGCCGCCCGCCGGGGCCTGCTTCAGGCCATCGAGCCGCGGGTGAAGGTCGTCGGCCTGTTCCTGCTGTTGCTGGCCGTAGCTTTGACCTCCAGTCTGCCGGTGCTGGCGGCCGTCCAGCTGCTGGTATTTTTGGCGGCCTTGTTTTCGGGGATCGGCAGTCGCGACTATATACTGCGAGCCTGGCTACCGGCCGCAGTTTTCGCCGGCCTCGTAGTTTTGCCGGCTACCCTTAGCTGGATAACCCCGGGCCAGCCGTTCTTCATCCTCTATCAAGGCGTTGATTGGCGCCTTGGTCCGTTCGCTTTGCCGGCCGACCTGGCCATCACCATACAGGGTCTGAAGACGGCCGCCATGGTTACCCTGCGGGCGGCTACCTCCCTTGGCCTGGTCACCCTGGTGGTTAAGACCACCCGCTGGCCGGTGCTAACCAAAGCCCTGCAGTCTCTCGGCCTGCCTGGCCTGTTCGTGATGGTCCTAGATCTCACCTACCGCTATCTTTTCTTATTTTTGCTACTGGTGGCCGACTATCTGCTCGGCCGCCGAAGCCGCCTGGTCGGCCTGGAGACAGCCGGCGCGAAACTGACCTGGATCGGCGGCACACTGGCGGGATTTCTCCGCCTCGCCGGCGAATACAGCAGAGAGATTGTCGCCGCCATGCAGGCCCGCGGCTATGACGGCGAGAACCGGCTGGTCTTTGATGCCCGCATCGGCGTTAGCGACGCATTCTTCCTGGCAGTCGTCCTGCTGCTATCTTTCAGCCTGTGGGGAGGCATTTAAAGTTGACTGCACCTTTCATCTTCGAGCTTAGCGAAGTTAATTACGGCTACCGGCCGAACCAGGCGGCGCTGCGGGATATTGACGTCAAGATCGCCGCCGGCGAGCGGGTTGTTCTTCTAGGCCCCAACGGCTGCGGCAAATCGACGCTGGAAAAGGTGCTGGCCGGCCTTATTTTCCCGACCGGCCGGGTCACCGTCTTCGGGTCCGCCATAACGGCCCAGGCGATGCGCGACAAAGAATTCGCCGTCGCATTCCGCCGCAAGGTCGGCTTTGTCTTTCAAAATTCCGATGTTCAGATATTCTGCGCCAGCGTGCTTGATGAAATAATGTTCGGGCCGCTGGCCATGGGCATGAGCCAGGCCGAGGCCCGCCGCCGGGCCGAAGAAATAATGGCGTTTGTCGGCATAAGCGCCTTGGCTGACCGCCTGCCGCACCATCTGAGCGGCGGCGAAAAAAAGAAGGTGGCCATCGCCGCCGTGCTGGCCACCGACCCGGCCGTCCTCATCCTCGACGAACCGACCAACGGCCTTGACCCGCGCACTCAGCGCTGGATGCTGGGGGCGCTCGCCGCCCTGGCCGCTGCCGGCAAAACCATCATCACTGCCACCCATCATCTCGGTATCGTCCCTGAACTGGCCGGCCGGGTGCTGGTCATGAATGAAGACCATCGCATCATCGCCGATGGCCCGCCTACCCAAATACTGCAGGACCGGCCCCTTTTACTGGCCGCCAATCTGATCGACGAAAGTTACCACGTCCACCTGCACGGCGACGATGGCCATGTCCATGTCCACCGCCACGCAGCCGCCAGCCGGAAGTTATAGCGAAAGGGGAATTATTGAGTTGTCGTTGCCGACAGAAAGTATTTGCCGCGCCCTCAAAAACAAACTCGCCAGCCGCGTTGTCGGCATCCAGAACGAAACCGACTATTTCACGGCGGCGGTGGTTCTGCCGCTTGTGCCCCAGGATGATGACCTGGCCCTCTTGTTTGAGGTGCGTTCCTCCCAACTGGCCTGGCAGCCGGGGGAGATCTGTTTCCCCGGTGGGCGCATCGAGCCAAGCGACGTTGGCCCCCGGCAGGCGGCCGCCCGCGAAACCTGCGAAGAGCTGGGTATCGACAGAGGTAGTCTCGAAATTCTCGGGCCGCTCGACTATCTTGTCAGCCCGATCGGCGTCATCGTTTATCCATTTGCCGGCTTTATTGCCCAACCTGAGCGGATACGGCCCAACCCCGGCGAAGTCGCCGAACTGTTCACCGTGCCCCTGAACTATTTTTTGACCACCGAACCGCTGACAGCGACCATGGAAGTCGCCACCCGACCGGTCGCCGGCTTTCCGTTCGACCTCATGCCGGCCGGCTACCAACAGGACTGGCGGCGCCGCGCTACCTATCCGGTCCTGTTCTACAAGTATGGCAAACATGTGATCTGGGGCCTCAGCGCCCGCCTGTTATTTAACTTCGTGGAAGTATGCCGGCAAGTGTGATAATCGGCGCGTTAACACCGGCAGTATAAAAGCCCTCTGCATTAGCAGAGGGCTTTGTTTTGGGGTTCAGAAGGCGATGCAGCCGGCAATCCGCCAGTCATGGCCGTGCATGACCTGGTTGTACAGATCGCCGAGGGTGGCAAACAGGGTAGTCCGTTTGGGCGAGCGTTTTTTGGTCAACAGGGAGAACTTGAACCAGCGGCCGTCGCGTGAAAGTTGGTACAGGGCGTTGTTAATTTCTAGTAGAATGGCCTTGGAGGGAGAACTGCTCAGAGCCTCTTCCAGTTTTTGGACGGCTCTCCCATCCAGCGGCGGTAGGAATAGGTTTTGGCTGTTTTGCACAGTTAACCACGCTCCCTATCGTTACTGTATGCAATTTTGTCATTATTATTATACCATCTTGGTCAGGGAAACGCGTCGACAGAAAATGACGCAGGCTGCCGTAAGAGCGGTTAAACGGCATTCAGCCCAAGATAGCTCAAGCGGGCATAATTTTCTGACTATTATTCGCCATGCTGCGAATATCTGGCAAAAACATGACTGCCGGCGGCAAGGTGCTGACTGCGTCGGCGACGGATAACCGAGCATTGTCATGTCAACCGGGAGCGGACAAGCCGGCCGACGCGCTGGACAGTTAATCCATCGGCGGCAACGCATAAGAATGGCGGGCCAGCCAATACTAACGACAAATGAGTAGCGGAGGGGTGAAGAAATTGCGCTGCAAAAAAATCATAACAATACTTGTGGTGATCATTTTCGCCGTTGCAGCTGTGCTGGCGGCCGGCGGCTGCATGAAAAAGCCGGCTCCCAAACCTCTGCCCGGCACTCCGGGAGCGATGGTGAACCCGCCGCGGATGGTTATCGGCTACTATGAGAATCCATGGCCGGGTACTGCGGACAAAACCGGTTCCTTCCCTTCGATGA
>JAEZLU010000101.1 GCA_023415075.1 Bacillota bacterium | reverse complement strand
GCCCAGACCGCCGGCCTCGACCCCGTCCTGTACTGGACCAACTACCAGGTGCCCACCGTCCTGGTCGCCTTCGTGGTCGTCGCCGTCCTTCACTACATCGTCCAGAAACGGTTCGACGAAAAAGCCGGCCATGTCGTTCAGGCCACCCAGGTTGCCGCCACCGCAACAGAAGCGGACGCGCCGCCGGCGATATATGCGCTGCTGCCCACCCTGCCGCTCTTCCTCATCCTTATCTTCAGCAGCCTATGGATCACCTGGATCAAAATGGACATAATCAAAGCCATGTTTATCGGCGTCACCATCGGCATGATCGCCGAATACATCCGCCACCGCGACGGCCGGAAAGTGCTCGCCGACATCCAGGTCTTCTTCGACGGCCTGGGCATGCAGATGGCCAATGTCGTCACCCTCATCGTGGCCGGCCAAACCTTTGCCAAAGGCCTCATGACCATCGGCACCATCGACAAAATCATCGCCGGCGCCCAAACGGTCGGCTTCAGCCCCATGGGCATGATGCTCGTCATGGTAAGCATCATCGCCGTTTCCGCTATTGTAATGGGTTCAGGCAATGCCCCCTTCTTCGCCTTTGTCGCCCTCACCCCGACCGTAGCCGCAAAAATGAGCATCGCCCCGGTACTCATGTTGCTGCCGATGCACTTCGGCGCCAGCATCGCCCGCAGCGTATCGCCGATTACCGCGGTTATCGTCGTCTCCTCCAGCATGGGCGGCGTTTCACCCTTTGACCTCGTCAAGCGGACGGCCATCCCGATGGCCGGCGCTATGCTTGTCAACATTGCCATGACCTTCTTCTACTACTACCGTGGCTAGCCGGTAACCCCCATCCTAAACAACAAGGAAGGCGTCCTATCATGTACATTTGTGATTGTCACTGCGACACCCTGAGCAAGCTGTACGAACAAGGCACCAGCCTGTACGAAAACAACCATCACTTCGACCTCAAGCGGCTGATGGAGGGCGGCGGCGGCCTGCAGTTCTGCGCCATCTACGTGCCTAGCGAGTACCGCTATCAGGGGGGCCTCCGCTACACGCTGCTGCTGCTTGACAAGTACAATCGCGAACTGGCCGATCTGCGCCGGCGGGGAATCGATTTCCTGCCCGTACTCACCCGCCAGGACGCCCTCGACGCCAGGCAGCGCCAGGTCGCCACCCTCCTGGCCGTCGAAGAGGGCGGCGCCATCGAAGGCAGCCTCGAAGCGCTACGGATCTTCTACCAACTGGGTGTAAGGTGTATGACCCTCACCTGGAGCAACCGCAACGATATTGCCGACGGCGTCAACGATGCCATCACCGGCGGCGGGCTCACCGACTTTGGTCGGCAGGTAGTGCGGGAAATGAACAGGCTAGGCATGATTGTTGATGTGTCGCATATTGCCCCCAAAGGATTCTGGGACGTTATCGAACTTAGCGAAAAGCCGATAATGGCTACCCACTCCGACGCCGCCAGCGTCTGCGACGTGCCCCGCAACCTCACCGACGACCAGATTAAAGCCGTTGCCGCGAAACGGGGCGTTATCGGCATCAATTTCGCCGCCCAATTTCTGGCCGCCGACCCGGCGAAGGCCGATATCGACAGCATTTACCGCCACCTCGACTACATGATCACACTGGCCGGCGACGACTGCGTCGCCTTCGGCTCCGATTATGACGGCATCAAAAGGACGCCGGTCGGCGCTGAAGGAGTGGAAAAATTCCCGGCAATCATCGAATACCTGCTCATGAAAAACTTTCCCCTGTCCACCGTCGAAAAAATTGCTCACCTGAACGTTTTCCGCTTTCTTGATGAAGTGTTATAGGCATTTGGCGCCCCCGCCCGCGGAGCGCCTCCTCTGGACAAAGCCCGCCTTTTGCTACTGCAGACACGAACAAGCCTTGCCGGCGCGCACAATCCCGACCAGGCTTGGCCTTCTGAACTGCCTGAAGGCTACAAAATAACAAAAGACTTCGCATACTGCGAAGTCTTTTTCGCGCACCCAATTACTCCATCACGGCCAACTGCCACAGGTACAGCGACGCGACCGACCCATAGGGAGAATAACGTTTTCGATAGCGCTCGAACTTAGCCTTTGGCAGATCCTTCAGCCCATAGAGGTTCATCATGCCCCGGCGGATGGCCAGGTCGCCGTAGCTGACAACATTGGGCCGACCCAGGGCAAACAGCAGCAGCATTTCCGCCGTCCACACGCCGATGCCGTCGAGACTTACCAGCCTCCTGATCACTTCGTCGTCAGGCAGCGTGGGCAGTTCGTCCAGAGCGAGCTCGCCGGACAAGACCTTCTCGGCTATATTCTTGATATAGCCGGCTTTCTTCATCGTCATGCCGCATTCCTGAATCCGGCCGATTTCGGTGGCGGCGATTCTGGCGGCCGTAACATCGCCCAGCAGACGGCAAAGCCTCTCCAATACAGTGTCGGCCGCCTTGCTGGAAATCTGCTGGCTGATGATACTGTCGACGATCGCCAGAAAAACGTCCGGTTTGGTTTCGCGCTCGATAAGGCCGATGCGGTCGATCGCCGCTCCCAGCTTCTTATCTTTCTTTTTCAGATGCTCGATTTCTTTTGACCCGTATTCAAAGTAAGGCATCGGCTGTTCCTTTCTACAGCGCGGCAATATTGCCGCCCGAGGTTATCATGCGTCCAGTATAGCAAACAAGGCGGTATTAATAAATAGGCTGTTGCTCCCGCCGCGTCCCGTCCCGCAAGACCGTCCGCCGGCGGTCTTATTACATTTAGCTTATGTTGCCGTCGCCGATCGATCGGCATATTGCCACCTGCTTGACAAAGAAAATGCGCCGATATACTCTTTAATCAAATAATGGATTATAATACAAAATTATCCAGGAGGTATTGCCATGAACCTGGCCCGTTTTCCCCGGCGGCGCTACACCGAAGGCTGGACGCCCGTCGAGTACCTGCCCCGCTTCTCACAGGCCGTTGGCGGTCCCGCCATCTACATCAAGCGGGACGACCTTCTCGGCCTGACCGCCGGCGGCAACAAAGCCCGTAAACTCGAATTCCTGGTAGCCGACGCCCTCGCCCAGGGGGCCGACACCCTCATCACCTGCGGCGCCATCCAGTCCAACCACTGCCGGATGACCCTGGCCGCCGCCGTCAAGGAAGGCCTGGCCTGCCGGCTCATCCTCAGCGAAGTCGTTCCCGGCAGCTACAAGCCCGACGCCGGCGGCAACATCTTTCTTTACCACCTGCTGGGCGCCGAAAACATCAAAGTAGTCCCCCGGGGCACCGACCTGGGGGCCGCCCTGGCCGCCGCCGCCGCCGAGGCCGCCGCCGAGGGCCGCAGGCCCTACAGCATTCCCATGGGCGGCTCCGACCACCTCGGGACGCTCGGCTACGTCGCCTGCGCCCAGGAAATCATGGCTCAGTCCTTCGCAGCCGGCACCGCCTTCAGCCATATCGTCGTCGCCGCCGGCAGCGCCGGCACCCAGGGCGGCCTCCAGCTCGGCCTCACCGCCATGAACTGCCGCATCCCGGTTATCGGCATCTGCGTCCTCCACCCGGCAGCCGAGCAGCAAAGCCTCACCGCCGACCTCGCCCGGCAAACGGCCGCCCACCTGGGGCTAGACATCGCCCTCGACCCGGCTGACGTCATCTGCCTCGACCAGTACCTGGGGGCCGGCTACACCCTGCCCACCGCCGGCATGATCGAGGCCGTCAAACTTCTGGCCAGGACCGAGGGCATCCTCCTCGACCCCTCTTACACCGGCAAAGCCATGGCCGGCCTCATCGACCTCGCCCGCCAGGACTTCTTCGGCAAAAGCGCCAACGTCCTCTTCCTCCACACCGGCGGCTCTCCCAGCCTGTTCGCCGACCCTGGTCTGTTCGCCGACTAATATCTTGCAACAGCGGGTAGACGAATCCGTTGGATTAGCCTAAAATGGTGCATATAATGCATTTATCTGGCGGACAACTGTCCGTGCCGCCAAACGTTTTTCGGTGGACGCAGCCCTTGTGTTGTTGGCGACTAAACCATGCAACTTTACGAAAGTCACAAAAGCAACCGCGAAGACTGGCTGAGGACGCGCTTCCTAAGGCCGGAACCATCATAAGTGAATTCCACAAAAAGGTGGGCTCGTCAATAACAGGGCCGCCGAAAGGATGTTAAGCATGGAAATACTCTTGCCGGGCTTTCCCGGCAAAACCGACCGGGGAGTTTTCGGCTGGTGCAGCGTGGCCGCCCTTGAGACGCCCGACGGCTGGCTCATTGTCGACACCGGCAGTCACGGCGACCGGGCCGTCCTCATCGCCGCTCTTGCCGCCCGGGGTATCGATCCGCATTCG
>JAEZLU010000034.1 GCA_023415075.1 Bacillota bacterium | reverse complement strand
GAGCGTCCATGGACGGACGCGAGAGGAACCATCAGTCAGGAGACTGTTGGTGACGGTACGGCCGAGTCGGCCTGAGCCTTAGGGCGCCTTCGGCCGAAGCCTCAGCACCCAGCCGTAGCGCGGTGTGCGGGTAACGATGCTCACGAGAAAAGACTTTGTCGACAGCCTGAAACTTCCCGGCGTTCAGCCAGGAAGTTGTTGTGTTGTAGATTGGCGCCGGCGGCTATTTTGCCGGCCAGCTTTGGGCGATCTGGTCGATAAACAGGATGAGGGTGACGGTGCGGGGGACGAAGGTATTGAGGTTCACCGACTCGCGCTCGGTGTGCTCGGTCATGGGGTCGGACTCGACGCCGAGGGCGTCGATGGTGGGCACGTATTTGGCGGTGTCGTTGCCTACGGTGATGCCGCCGGCCACCCACTCGACGACGTTGGCGTTGTATTCCTTCTTGGCGATGGCTTTGTACATGTCGATGAATTTGACGGCCTGCGACGTTTTTTCCATCGGCGTGGTGCCGATGCCGCCCTCAATGGTCACCTTGGTGCCGGGAATAACAGTTTTGCCGGCCAGGGCTTTGATTTCCCGGTCAAGGCGCTGGAGTTCGGCGGTGGTGTAGCAGCGGACCTCGATTTGGGCGAGGGTGTTGTCGGGGATGCGGTTACGCTTGCTGTTGGTGGTGCTGATGACGCCGACGTTGATGCTGTTGTCGGGGATAAACTGCCCGTGGTCGCTGATGCCTCTGGCTTTGAGGGCGTCGGCGCTGTAGCTTAGCGGGTCCTTGGGCAGCGGGCTGGCCAGTTTGTAGAGCATGGTCAGCTGATTGGCCAGTTCCATGGTGGCGCTGGCCGAGGCCTGGGGGGCGTTGCCGGCGTGGCCGGAAATGCCGGTGACCTTGATGTCGTATCGGGCGCTGCCTTTGCGCTGGGTGGCGATGCCCCAGTCCGGACGGGCAGTGTCGACGATCAGGGCGATATCGACCTGTTTGGCCAGTTCGTTCAGGATGGCGGTTTCGTCGTCGGAGCCGATTTCTTCCTCGGCGTCAAAGAAGATGATAATTTCTTTGAAGTTTTTCAGGCCGAGTTCTTTTAGCGATTTCACGAGATATACCATCTGGGTGACCGAGGCTTTGCAGTCGCCGGCGCCGGGGCCGTAGGCGAAGCCGTTGGCGTCGACCCGGAAGGGCCGTTTGGCCGCTTCGCCGGCCTCAAAGACGGTGTCGGTGTGGGGCGAGAGCAGGACCCGCAGGCTGCCTTCGCCGGCCAGGCGGGCGATGACATGGGTCCCTTTGCTGTTGGGCCGGAATTCGACGCTGGCCCCTAGCGGCTCGAGGCGTTCCTTGAGGATGGCGGCGATTTTGGCGCTGCCTTCGGTGTTGCCGGTGCCGGAGTCGATGTTTACCAGGAGCTCCAGGTCCTTGACGAAATCGCCGTACTGGCTGCCGACGACCTGTTTTACCTTGCCGCTGTCAAGGGCCGGGGGGGCGGCAAGAGCTACGGGGGTCAGCAAAAAGGCGAAAACGAGGGTAAGGGCAAGCAGGCGTCTGGACATTTTTGCATCAACCTCCACATTATGGTATGAGAAAATTATATTACAGCTTTCCGAAAAAATATGTCAGGTTTGCGCGGCCGTTGACCACCGCCCGGGCCGGGGTGTACAATGAGGAGGTATTATTATCCTTAGTTGAAGGGGTTTGGAGCAATGAGACTGCGGGCAAATCTGCTGCTTTTGCTGGCCGCCGCCATCTGGGGCTTCGCTTTTGTGGCCCAGCGGGTGGGGATGGACTATGTCGGGCCCTATACCTTCAACGGGGTGAGGTTCGCCCTGGGCGGCCTGTCGCTGGTGCCGCTCATTTTTGTTTTCCGGCAGGCGGGACAGCCGACAGCCGGCAGGCGGGCCAGCAGCCGGACGGCTGGCCTGGCGGCTGGTTGTGTGCTGTTTGCGGCCGCGTCGCTGCAGCAGATCGGCATGGTGTATACGACAGCCGGCAAGGCCGCCTTTATAACCTGCCTGTATATCGTGCTGGTGCCGGTGGCCGGGGTCTTTTTGCGGCGGCCCGCCAGCCGCGGTACCTGGCTGGGGTCGCTGGTGGCGGTAGCCGGGCTGTACCTGCTGTGCGTGCGGGAGGATTTCACCATCGCCTACGGCGATATTCTCGAGCTGGCGGGGGCGCTGTTCTGGACGGTCCATATCCTGCTTATCGACCGCTTTTCGCGGCAGACCGATACGCTGGCGCTGGCCTTTTTCCAGTTCATGGCCTGCTCGGCTCTCAGCCTGGCGGCGGCCCTGCTGCTGGAAGAGATGACGGCAAGCGCCATCAGGCAGGCCGCTATTCCGATTCTGTACGGCGGGCTTTGCTCGGTCGGCGTAGCCTATACGCTGCAGATCGCTGGCCAGAAACACGCTCCGCCGGCCCACGCCGCCATCATCCTCAGCCTGGAGACGGTGTTTGCCGCGGTCGGCGGCTACCTGATCCTGGGGGAGCGCCTGGAACTGCAGGAACTGGTGGGCTGCGGCCTGATGATGGCCGGGATGCTTATTTCCCAGCTCGGCAGCCCTTCGGCCGCCAGCGAGCCACCGGCGGCCGAAGGCTGACGCTTTGCGGCCGGACCAGTCAACTTGGTTTTATAGCTATATGGGGTATTTTTCCGGAGCCGGCGGTAACGTCGGCTTTTTTAGAAGGGTTACGCATGTTGCGGGTAGAAATTGTTATTTAGTAGCGGTTATCGTTTTGGCCGGCTTGGTAAAGCCGTTAATTTTTTTGCGATTGCGGAAGGAATGATTATAATGAATTTTTTCAAAAAGGCGCCGTGTGATGAAGCTCTCTGTATCATCAAAAATGTCGAAGACCGGCTGCACGGCAAGGCGGTCGACAAGCTCAGGGTCGATTATCCCATCCATCAGACGATGCTCAACCATTTCGACAGGCTGCTGGCCAACGAGGCGAAAATGTCGGCAAGTTCCAAGCAGATGCTCAGCGTCATTTCGAATTTGAGCCAGTTCGACGTGGAAATGACCCACTCGGCGTACGGTCTGACCGATTTCGCCAACAGCCTGTCGAGTCTGAGCGAATCCAACCTGGCGATAGTGGAAGAAATCACGGCAAGCATGAACGATGTGAATGAGAAGATTTCCTATACGTCGGTGACGATGGACAAGCTGTCGCAGTCGTCGAAGGCCCTGATCGAGAAAAACGACGAAAGCATGCTGGAACTGCAGGAAGTCAATATGCTGAAAGAGAGCGTGGCTAAGGATACGGCGACGATGAGCGAGCAGATCGAGCAGCTGGTGCAGATGGCGGCCAAGGTGAGCGAGATCGTCAACGGCGTCGAGGCGATCGCCGAGGAAACCAATCTGCTGGCGCTAAACGCTTCGATCGAGGCCGCCAGGGCGGGTGAATTCGGGCGGGGGTTCGCGGTTGTCGCCAACGAGATCAGGAAGCTGGCCGACAACACCAAAAAGAATCTGGAGAATATGCGGGTGTTCGTCGACAATATCCATCAGGCCGCCAGCGGCAGCAAAACAAGCCTGGATGACACGATGCGGTCGACGAACAATATGAACGCCAAGCTTGATACGATTTCCGGCACCATTCAGGAGAATGTGCTCATGCTAAAGGATACAATCAAGGATGTGTACACAGTCTCGGAGTCGATGCAGACAATCAAGCTGTCGGCGAAAGAGGTCAACCAGGCGATGACTTCGTCGGCCCAGGACGCCGAGAAGCTGCTGACCATGACCCAGGTCATCCATGCCGACGCCAATCAAAGCGCCGACAACGCCAAACGGATTTCGAAGATCGACGAGGAACTCAGCTACATTGTCAGGGATATGATTCTGTCGCTCAACGGCGGCATCCACGCGATTTCCAACGCCGACCTGATAACCAACCTGACGAAAGCCAAAGAGGCCCACGGTAATTGGATGAACAACCTCAAAAGAATCGTCGACGAAATGAAGGTTTATCCGCTGCAGACCAATTCCAAGCGCTGCGCCTTCGGTCATTTTTATCATTCCATCCAGGTGACCCACCGCGACCTGACCGAGGAGTGGCAGGCCATCGACAGGGTGCATCACGAGCTGCACACCATGGGCACGGCGGTGCTGGAGGCGGTCGCGGCCAACGACCCGGCCCGGGCCCGTGAGCTGTACCTGCAGGCGAAGCAGCTGTCGGAACGGATATTCGGCCATATCGACAATGTTATCAGGGCCATCGAGAAGAATTCGCAGGCCGGCGTAGAAATATTGCGGGCCGGCTGAGGACGCAATACCGACAGTTGCTGCAGCTGCCGGCAACGGCGGCGGAACAAGGCGAAAGCCCGGCTGAGAAAGCCGGGCTTTGACTTTCGGCAGCCGGGCCGCGGCTGGGGCCTGCCTCCTGCGCCTAGGACCAAAGGCCGGTATGCACCGGATATATTTTAGGACCTAAGGCGGATTAAAGGCAGGTTGACGACCATGTATAATGTTGGCAGATAAGGCTTTTTTGTCCGGTTTTGGGAGGATTGGTATTGTGGCCGGAAAAATGGTAGCTGTAAAGGAACTGACACCGGGAGCCGTTCTTGCCGACGCGGTGATTTCCCTGAGCGGCAAGACGCTGCTCAACAAAGATGTGGAACTGACGACCAGGCATATTTCTTTGCTGAATACCTGGGATGTCCAAAGTGTTTTTATCATTCAGGGCGAAGCCATTCAGGGCGAAGACAGCCCGGAAGCCGAGGCGGTCCCGCCAGTGAGCGAGCCCGGCCAGAAGCTGGATACCGAGGGTTACTATCAGTTCGTCCAGGAGTATGATTCGCTGGTGACGGATATAGCCCAGAAATTCGATTTTATCCGCAAACGGGGGCTTGTCCCGCTGCCGCCGATAAAAGATACGGCCGGGACGATCTGCGCCAGCATTGCCGATAACTGCCTGGCGGCTATCAACTATTTGCTGATAAGCGACTACAAATTGGCTGATTATATTTCCCGCCATTCGGTAATGGTGGCCTTCTTCGCCGGGATTATCGCCCGCCGCCTGGGGTGGAGCGAAAACGATATCCGGGGGGTGGCCCTGGCCGGCCTGCTGCATGATGTGGGCAACCTGTCGGCAGGCAAGGCCGAGGATCTGCGCCTTAAGACCCATATCGCCGAGACGGCCGCCCTGCTGAGAGGGGTGAACGGGCTGACGAACGATGTTATCCTGGGGGTGCTGCAGCATCGCGAATGCATGGACGGCAGCGGGTTCCCCACCGGCGTGAACGGCCTGAAGATCCATCCTTTCGCCAAAGTTATTGCAGTCGCCAACACCTTCCACATGAAGGCCTATACCGATGAATACGCCAATCCTTTTCCGGTGCTGGAGATGCTGGCCGGCGAGATGTACGGCAAGCTGGATACCGCCGTATGCCACACTTTCATCAGCGAGGTCAAGGA
>JAEZLU010000345.1 GCA_023415075.1 Bacillota bacterium | reverse complement strand
ACGTCGACGACTTCGCCGGCCGCCTGTCCTTCTTCTGGAACGCCCACAACAACGTCCTCGAAGAAGTCGCCAAATTCCGGGCCTCCCGCCGGGTATGGGCCAAAGTCATGAAAGAGCGCTTCGGCGCGCAGAGTCCGAAATCGTGGATGCTGCGGGTTCACACCCAGACCGCCGGCTCGATGCTCACCGCCCAGCAGCCGGACAACAACATCGTCCGCGTCGCCCTGCAGACGGCGGCGGCCGTCATGGGCGGCACCCAGTCGCTGCACACCAACTCCCGCGACGAAGCCCTGGCCCTGCCGACGGAAGACTCGGTGCGCATCGCCCTGAGGACCCAGCAAATAGTAGCCTACGAATCCGGCCTGGCCGACGTCGTCGACCCGCTGGGCGGCTCGTACTACGTCGAAGCCCTCACCGACAAAATCGAAAAAGAAGCCTGGGACTACATCAAGAAGATCGACGATCTGGGCGGCGCCGTTACGGCCATTGAAAGAGGCTACATCCAGAAAGAAATCCAGGAAAGCGCCTACAAATGGCAGATGGAAGTCGAAAATAAGCAGCGGATCATCGTCGGCGTCAACCAGTTCCAGATCAAGGAAAAAGCTCCCGAAGGCCTGCTGCGCGTAGATGCTTCGGTCGGCGAATTCCAGAAGAACAAACTGGCCAAGGTGAAAGCTGAGCGCGACAACGCAGCCGTTAAAGCTGCTTTAGCCAAACTCGAAGCCGCCGCCAAGGACGAAAAAGCCAACCTCTTCCCGGTCGTCCTTGAAGCGGTTAAGACCTATGCATCCCTGGGGGAAATCTGCGGCGTACTGCGTAAAGTGTTCGGCGAATACGAAGCGCACGTAAGCCTGTAAGCGAAGAAGATAGGAGGGACGAACGATGGAAAAACGTATCCGCGTATTAGTAGCAAAACCCGGTCTTGACGGACACGACCGCGGCGCCAAAGTCGTGGCCCGCGCTCTTCGCGACGCTGGCTTCGAAGTAATCTACACCGGCCTGCGGCAGACGCCCGAACAAATCGCCGAAGCCGCTCTCCAGGAAGACGTCAACGTTGTCGCCATGAGCCTCTTGTCCGGCGCCCACAACACCCTCTTCCCGAAAGTCGTCAGCCTGGTAAAAGAAAAAGGCATGAATGACGTCCTGGTAGTAGGCGGCGGCGTCATCCCCGACGCCGACATCCCCGGCCTCAAAGCCGCCGGCGTGGCCGACATCTTCACCCCCGGCACCCCTACCGCCAAAATCATCGAATTCATCAAAACCAACGTCAAGTAAAAAATTAAGAACCGGCGCCGGGGGAAATCTCCCCCGGTCGCCGGCACTGGCGTCGGCTAAGGTGGTGTACTTGTGGACATAGTGGCAGAACTTTTGAATGGTTCGCGCCTGGCCCTGTCGCGGTCGATAACGGCCGTCGAGAACGAATACGAAGAAGCGGTCGGCATCATGCAGAAGATTTACCCGCACACCGGCCGGGCTCACGTCATCGGCATTACCGGACCGCCGGGGGCGGGGAAGAGCACTCTTACCGACAAGCTGGCCAAATACTACCGGCGAGAAGGTAAGACGGTGGGCATAATCGCCGTTGACCCGACCAGCCCCTTTTCCGGCGGCGCCATCTTGGGCGACCGTATCCGGATGAACGAACTGACCCTCGACGAAGGCGTCTTTATCCGCTCGATGGGCACGCGGGGCAGCCTGGGCGGCCTATCGCGGAAGACGGCTGACGCTGCCAAGCTTATGGACGCGGCCGGCAAAGACATCGTCTTCATCGAGACGGTCGGCGTCGGCCAGTCGGAAGTCGACATCATCAAAGCGGCCGACACCACCGTAGTTGTCCTGGTGCCCGGACTCGGCGACGACATCCAGGCGATAAAGGCCGGCATCCTCGAGATCGGCGACATCTTCGCCATCAACAAAGCCGACCGCGAGGGCGCCGACAAGCTCAAGACCGAACTGGAAATGATGCTCGACCTCGACCAGGCCAAAGGCGACTGGCGGCCGCCGATCAAGGCGACGGTAGCCAGTGGCGGCCAGGGGATCGAGGAGCTTGCCGCCACGGTCGGCGGGCACATCGACTACCTGCATGCCACGGGCGAACTGGCGAGAAGGCGGAGCGCCCGCACGGAAAACGAACTGCTTTCCCTTATCGAGGAATACATCGGCCGCCATGTCAAGGCGAAGATCACGGCCTCCGGCCAGCTGGCCGCCCTGGTGGCCGGCATCGAAAGCCGCGAACGCGACCCCTACAGCGTCGTCAGCAAACTTGTAGCCGATTTTCTCCGCTAGTAAAACGGATAAAGCTGATATTATCCAGGTAAGGGAAATAAGTCATCAGCCAAACAAGCGGAATGGATTCAATAAACTGTGGCAGATTAAGTAGTAAGTTGTCCGCGTTTTTCGGCATGTTGGACCATGAAGGATTAAGATTTATTTTTCAGAATTTATAATGTTATAAGGGGGTACTGTAAATGTTCAAGGTTTTGAAGGTAGACCACATCGGTATCGCTGTGAAGGACCTGGCCGCGGCCAAAAAGTTCTACACTGAAACCCTCGGCATGACCGCCATGGGTGAAGAAGTAGTCGAACAGCAGAAGGTCAAAGTCTGCTTCATCCCCTGCGGCGACAGTGAAGTGGAGCTTCTGGAGTCGACCTCGCCGGAAGGGCCGATCGCCAAGTTCATCGAGAAGAACGGCGAAGGCATCCAGCACATCGCCCTGAGAGTCGACAACATTGAGAACGCCCTGGCCGACCTCAAAGGGAAAGACGTTCGCCTGATCGACGAAGCCCCGCGCTACGGCGCCGGCGGCGCCAGCATCGCCTTTGTGCACCCCAAAGCCACCGGCGGCATCCTGCTCGAACTGTCCGAGCGCAAGTAATCCGGCAGGCTCCGGCCTGCGAAATGTAACGTTGTCTGGAGGTGTCATATGGCTACTATCCAAGAAAAAATCCAGGATCTCAAGGCCCGCCAGGATAAGATCAAGCTCGGCGGCGGCGCAAAGCGCATCGAAAAGCAGCACGCCAGCGGCAAGCTGACCGCCCGCGAGCGCATCGAGAAACTCCTGGATCCCGGCACATTCGTGGAACTCGACCAGTTTGTCCGCCACCGCTGCACCAACTTCGGCATGGAGAAGGAAGAGGCGCCGGGTGAAGGCGTCGTAACCGGCTACGGCACGGTCGACGGTCGCCTGGTCTACGTATTCGCCCAGGACTTCACCGTGGTCGGCGGCTCGCTCGGCGAAATGCACGCCGCCAAGATTTGCAAAGTGCAAAACCTGGCCGTCAAAATGGGCGCGCCCCTGGTCGGCCTGAACGACTCGGGCGGGGCCCGCATCCAGGAAGCGGTCGACGCCCTGTCCGGATACGGCAAGATCTTTTATAACAACACCCTGGCCTCGGGCGTCATTCCCCAGATTTCGGTCATCATGGGACCGTGCGCCGGCGGCGCCGTGTACTCGCCGGCCCTCACCGACTTCATCTTCATGGTGAAGAATACCAGCCAGATGTTCATAACCGGTCCCCAGGTTATCAAATCGGTCACCGCCGAAG
Source organism: Bacillota bacterium (assembly GCA_023415075.1). Classification (GTDB taxonomy): domain Bacteria; phylum Bacillota; class Negativicutes; order Sporomusales; family UBA7701; genus JAEZLU01. Next base: position 754 of record JAEZLU010000345.1, on the reverse strand, counting down.
AAGTGACCGCCGAGGCTCTCGGCGGCGCCATGACCCACAACTCGACCTCGGGCGTGGCCCACTTCGCCGCGGAAAACGACGAGGACTGCATGAACCAGGTGCGGTACCTGCTGGGCTTCCTGCCCGCCAACAACCTGGAAGAAGCGCCCATCGTCGACACCGGCGACGACCCCAACCGTATGGACCCGGCCCTCAACACCCTGCTGCCCGACAACCCCAATCAGCCCTACGACATGAAAGACGTTATCAAGTCGATCGTCGACAAGGGCGAATTCTATGAGGTTCATCAGTATTACGCCAGAAACATCCTCACCTGCTTCGCCCGTTTCGACGGACAGACGGTCGGCATCATCGCCAACCAGCCGTCGGTCATGGCCGGCTGCCTGGATGTCAACGCCTCCGACAAATCGGCCCGCTTCATCCGCTTCTGCGACGCCTTCAACATCCCGCTCGTCAACCTGGTCGACGTCCCCGGCTTCCTGCCCGGCACCGACCAGGAATACGGCGGCATCATCCGCCACGGGGCCAAGATGCTGTACGCTTACTCCGAGGCCACCGTGCCCAAGGTTACGGTCATCACCCGCAAAGCCTACGGCGGCTCCTACCTGGCGATGTGCTCGCAGGACCTCGGAGCCGACCAGGTGCTGGCCTGGCCGTCCTCGGAAATCGCCGTCATGGGCCCGGCCGGCGCCGCCAACATCATCTTCCGCGGCGACCCCGAAGCCGAAGCCAAGACAGCCAAGTATGTCGAAGA
>JAEZLU010000009.1 GCA_023415075.1 Bacillota bacterium | reverse complement strand
ACGGCCTATCTCGGCCTGGTGCTGAAAAACGCCGGCGCCGAAGTGGCCGTGACCGGCTCCAACCCGCTGTCCACCCAGGACGACGTGGCTGCCGCCCTGGCGGCCCACGGGGTCAAGGTTTTCGCCTGGTACAACACCACCGCTGCCGAGTACGACGACTTCCTCCACAAAGCCCTCGACACCAAGCCGGACATCATCATCGACGACGGCGGCGACCTTGTGTCGCTGCTGCACGGTGAGCGCTCCGAGCTGGCGAAGAATATCATGGGCGGCTCGGAGGAAACGACCACCGGCGTCCACCGCCTGGAAGCGCTGGCCGCCGCCGGCAAGCTCCGCTTCCCGATGATGGCCGTCAACGACGCCTACTGCAAGCACCTCTTCGACAACCGCTACGGCACCGGCCAGTCCACCTGGGACGGCATAATGCGGACCACCAACCTTACGGTGGCCGGCAAAACGGTAGTCGTCGCCGGCTACGGCTGGTGCGGCAAGGGCGTGGCCATGCGGGCCCGCGGCCTGGGGGCCAACGTCATCGTCACCGAGGTCGACCCGATCAAAGCCGCCGAGGCCGTCTTCGACGGCTTCCAGGTCATGAGCATGCTCGAGGCCGCCGCCCGCGGCGATTTCTTCGTCACCGTCACCGGCTGCCGCGACGTCGTCCGCAAGGAGCATCTGGCGGCTCTCAAGAACGGCGCCATCCTGGCCAACGCCGGCCACTTCGACGTCGAGATCAACAAGGACCACCTGGCCGAGCTCACCGTATCCCGCCGCCCGGCCCGCAAGAATATCGAAGAATTCGTCCTTAGTAACGGCCGCAAGGTATATTTGCTGGCCGAGGGCCGGCTGGTCAACCTGGCGGCCGGCGACGGCCACCCGACCGAGATAATGGACCTGTCCTTCGCCATGCAGGTGCTGGCGGTGCTGCATATTCTCGAGAACCATGGCAGCCTGTCGCCAACCGTCCACCGCGTTCCCTACGAGCTCGACCGTCAGGTGGCGGCCCTCAAACTCAAGGCGATGGGCATCAGCATCGACGCCCTGACCGGCGTCCAGACCGACTATTTGCATAAAGCCTGATTTTTTGCAGATATCTCGCAGAAAGGGTGATAAAAATGGCAGAAATACTGCTGAAAAACGGTGAGGTCTACCGGGCGGACGGCAAAGTGGCGCGAGCCGACGTGGCTGTAAGCGGCGACCGTATAAAAGCCGTCGGCGAGATTCCTGTCGGCTTTAAGGCCGAGCGGGTCATCGACTGCACCGACAAGCTGGTAATGCCGGGCCTCATAAACACCCACACCCATGCGGCCATGACCCTTTTCCGCAGCTACGCCGACGACATGGCCCTGATGGACTGGTTGCAGACCAAGATCTGGCCGGCCGAGGCCGGCCTAACAGGCGAGGACATCTACTGGGGCACCATGCTGGCCGTCGCCGAGATGGTGCGGGGCGGCACGACCGCCTTCGCCGATATGTACTTCTTCATGAACGATGTCGCCAGGGCGGTGGCCGAGAGTGGCATCCGCGCCTGCCTGTCCAGGGGCATGGCCGGGGTGGCGCCCACGGCCCAGGCGGCCCTGACGGAAAGCGAGGCTTTTTACCGCGACTGGCACGGCGGCGCCGACGGCCGGATAACCGTCATGCTCGGCCCGCACGCCCCCTATACCTGTCCGCCGGACTACCTCAAGAAGGTAACCGCCCTGGCGGCCAAGCTGGGGGCCGAGATCCATATTCACCTGTCAGAAACGGCGGGGGAGGTGGAGAATTGCCGTAAGGAGCACGGCAAGTCGCCCATCGCCCTGATGAACGATCTTGGTTTGTTCGATTTCGGCGTACTGGCCGCCCACTGCGTCCATCTGTCGCCGGAGGACATCGATATAATCAAAGCTAAAAAGGTGCGGGTGGCTCATAATCCAGGCAGCAACATGAAGCTGGCCAGCGGCGTGGCCCCGGTGCCGGCTATGCTGGCCGCCGGTGTTACCGTTGGTCTCGGCACCGACGGCGCAGCCAGCAACAACAACCTGGACATGCTGGAAGAGGTGCGGCTGGCGGCTCTCCTGGCCAAGGTCCACAGCTGTGATCCGCTGGTAGTGCCGGCGGCCCAGGCGGTAGCCATGGCCACAAGCGGCGGTGCTGCCGTGCTCGGCCTGGCGGGCGTCACCGGTCGGCTGGAGCCAGGCTATAAAGCCGACATCGCTATCTTTGACATGAGCGGGCCCCACTGGTATCCGCGCCATGACCGCCTGTCGCTCTTAACATACTCGGCGGCTGCGGCCGACGTGCACAGCGTGATGGTCGACGGTCGGCTGCTGCTCGATAACCGCAAACTTACGACCATCGACGAGGAACGGCTGAAGCACGAGGTTAACGCCCGTGGCCTCCGGGTTGTAGAATCCGGTAGGAAATAGTAGTAATAACTATATATGCTTGTATAATTCCAGGGTAAGGGGTGTTTACATGTACACAATCGCAAAAAAAGAGGAGTTGTCGCCGGGGGTCAAGCTGTTCGTCGTCCAGGCGCCGCTGATCGCCAGGAAATGCCGGCCGGGCCAGTTCGTCATCCTGCGGATCGACGAGGACGGTGAGCGGATACCGCTGACTATAGCTGATTTTGACCGCGACGCCGGCACGATTACCCTCATTTTCCAGGAGGTCGGCCATAGTACCCGCCAACTGGGCACGCTGGCCGCGGGCGACAGCCTGCTCGATCTGGCAGGACCGCTTGGCAAACCCACTCATATTGAAAAGTTCGGCACGGTGGTCTGTGTAGGCGGCGGCATCGGTGTCGCTCCGGTGTATCCGATCGCCCGCGCCTTCAAAGAAGCCGGCAACAAGGTGGTGTCGATCATCGGCGCCCGCAATGCCGACCTCTTAATAATGGAAAAAGAGATGGCCGCCGTCAGCGACGTTTTTCACATCACCACCGACGACGGCTCCAAAGGCCGCAAGGGCCTGGTAATCCATCCGCTGCAGGAGATGATCGACGCCGGCGAAAAGATCGACCTGGTTATGGCTATCGGCCCGGTCATCATGATGCGCAGCGTCGCCAATGTCACCAAGCCTTACAATATTCCCACCGTTGTCAGCCTGAACCCGATAATGGTCGACGGCACCGGCATGTGCGGCGGCTGCCGGGTCAGCGTCGGCGGCAAGAACCAGTTCGCCTGCGTCGACGGTCCCGAGTTCGACGCCCACCAGGTCGACTTCGACGGCCTGATGGTAAGGCAGCGGATGTACCATGATCACGAGAAGACCGAGCGCTGCGGGGGAGGGAACTGCAAATGCAACAAGTAAAGCACAAGATGCCGGAACAGGAACCCGAGGTGCGTCGGCGGAACTTCAACGAAGTGGCTCTCGGCTACGAGGCCGAGATCGCCAAGGCGGAAGCGGCCCGCTGCCTGCAGTGCAAAACCTCGCCCTGCCGCCAGGGCTGTCCGGTTGAGGTCGACATCCCGAAATTCATAAAACACATCAAAGAAGACGACTTCGACGCCGCCATCGATTCGATCAAGAACGTCAACAACCTGCCGGCCGTATGCGGCCGGGTCTGTCCCCAGGAAGACCAGTGCGAGAAATACTGCGTGCTCGGCAAAAAGGGCGAGCCTGTCGGCATCGGCCGGCTGGAGCGGTTCGCCGCCGACTACGCCATGGCCAAAAACCGCGAGGACAAGGCCGAGGTCCCCAAGGAGACCCTCGGCAAAGTGGCGGTCATCGGCGCCGGCCCGGCCGGCCTCACCACCGCCGGCGACCTTGCCCGCCTGGGCTACAAGGTGACGGTTTTCGAAGCCCTCCACGCCCCCGGCGGCGTGCTCATGTACGGCATCCCCGAGTTCCGGCTGCCCAAGGCTATCGTTCAGCGGGAAATCGCCGCCCTCAAGAAGCTGGGGGTGAATATCGAGGTCAACGCCGTCATCGGCAAGACCTTCACTGTTGACGAGCTTTTGACCGAGGAAGGCTACGACGCAGTGTTCATCGGCACCGGCGCCGGCCTGCCCCACTTCATGGACATCCCGGGCGAGAACCTCAACGGCGTTTACTCGGCCAACGAGTTCCTCACCCGCGTCAACCTGATGAAAGCCTATAAGTTTCCCCATACCGCCACCCCGGTGCGGGTCGGCCGCCAGGTGGCGGTGGTCGGCGCCGGCAACGTGGCCATGGATGCCGCCCGTACGGCGCTCCGGCTGGGGGCCGAGAAGGTATACATCGTTTACCGCCGCTCGGAAGAAGAAATGCCGGCCCGCCATGAGGAACTGGTGCACGCCAAGGAAGAAGGCG
>JAEZLU010000262.1 GCA_023415075.1 Bacillota bacterium | reverse complement strand
TTCCTTCGATCTGTGAAACCTGTTCGGCCGCCTGCGGCATGTGGGTGCATGTCAAAAACGGCCGCATCTGGAAAGTAACCGGCCAAAAGGACCACTCCCAGAGCCGGGGCCAGCTGTGCGCCCGCGGCCACGCCGGCATAATGCTGGCCTACCACAAAGACCGCATTACCCAGCCGATGAAGCGCCTGGGCGACAACGAATTCGTGCCGGTCAGCTGGGAACAGGCCTATAGCGAAATAGCCGAAAGCCTGGGTAAAGTGCTCAAGGAGCACGGTCCGGAAAAAGTCTTCTTCTCCCATAACCCCCGGCCGACAAATAGCTTCTACCTGCCCCGCCTGATGACGGCGGTCGGCTCGACCACCATCCAGTCCCACCACACCATGTGCAGCACCGCCCGCGACGTCGCTTACAAATGGACGACCGGCGGCATGGCCAGCGCCGACCTCGGCAAAACCAAATACATAGTCTTCCTCGGCCGCAACTACGTCGAAGGCCTGTCGCCCTCCGGGGCAGCCAGCCTTGCGGCTGCTTACGGCCGCGGCGCCACCATCATCATGGTCGACCCTCGCCAGAACAACGCCTGCCTGCTGTCCAGCGAGTGGGTGCCCATCCGCCCTGGTACCGACCTGGCCCTCCTGCTGGCCGTCGCCCATGTCCTCATCGCCGAAAACCTCTACGACAAAGAGTTCGTTGACCAATACTGCGAGGGCTTTTTCGAATTCGCCAAAGGCATGAAGGCCTATACCCCCGAATGGGCGGCAACCGTCACCGACATCCCGGCCGAGACCATCTACGCAATCGCCCGCGGCCTCGGCAATAATAAGCCGGCCAGTTGCATCGAGCAGGGCTACAAAGCTCCCAACGGCTGCAACTACGCCAACGGCACCCAAACCTTCCGCATGGTCGCCTGCGTCAACGCCCTCCTCGGCAACTACGGGCAGGATGGCGGCATGAAATTTCCTGCTGCTCCCCGCCTGGGTTCGCTCAACGCCAAGAAATACCCGGCGCCGCCCGCCGCCAAGGCCCGCCGCTGCGACGGCGTCGGCATAAAAGGCGAATATCCCCTTTGCCAGACCAGCCAGGGCATCGTCCATATGATGCCTCAGCGGGCCCTCGAAGGCAAGGCCAAGGCCGGCTTCCTCTACCGCATCAACGTCGTCCGCAATTCGCCCGACCCCGCCTACCTGATGAAAGGCTACAAAGCCCTTGACCTCATGGTGGTCTGCGACGTCAAATGGTCGGAGACCGCCCTGTGCGCCCATTACATACTGCCGGAGTGCAGCCCGGCCGAGCGCGAGGACCTGCCGGCCGTCGTCGGCGCCGCCGTCACCATGCGCTCGGCGGCCGTCGACATCGTTTACCCGGAAACCAAGCCCCTTTCGCAGATTGTCAGCGAACTGGCCGGCTACCTGGGGTTCGGCCAATACTTCGCCTTCACCCAGGAAGAGGTGGCCGCCGCCATGGTCAAGCCCCTCGGCATCACTCTCGACGAACTGCGGGCCAAGGGGACCGTCAAGGTCAAGGCCCCGGCGCCCGCGCCCCTCAGCTTCGCCACTGAATCGAAAAAAGTCGAGCTTTACTGCAAAGCCTTCGCCGACAACGGCCACCCGCCGGTGCCGGTGTGGGAGCCGCCCTACTCGAAAGCCGGCGAGAACACCTTCGTCCTCATCCACGGTAAGCAGGCCTTTCTTTCCCACACCACCAGCGCCAGCGACCCCTACCTGGTGGCCATAGCCAGGCGTTACGATCTCGAGCGACTGTGGATCAACGCCGGCCGGGCCAAAAAACTCGGCCTGGCCGACGGCGACCTCGTCGAGCTTGCCTCACCCCAGGCCAAACGGCGAGTGCGGGTTAAAGTCACCGAGCGCATCCACCCCGAGGCCGCCTTTCTGCCGGCCGGCTACGGCCGCTTCGCCCCCTACCTCAAGACCGGTGTCGATTTCGGCGTCAGCCCCAACGACTTCGTGCCCTTCCGGGTCGAAAAGATCGCCGGCCACAACATGATGATGGAAGTCCTCGTCACCGTCAGAAAGGTGGGTGAGTAAGCGATGGCCCGCTACGCCATAATCATCGACGCCAAAAAATGCGTCGGCTGCTATGCCTGCCAGGTCGCCTGCCAGATGCAGAACGAACTTGGCCCCGACAATGTCTTCATCCGCTTTGAAGACCGGGAAACAGGCAAATATCCCAAAGCCGGCTACCTTATCGTCCCCCTGCAGTGCCAGCACTGCCAGGCCGCTCCCTGTGTGCCGGTCTGTCCTACCACCGCCTCCCACAAAGACCAAAACGGCCTCACCCAGGTCGACCGCGACAAATGCATGGGCTGCCGGCGCTGCGTCGCCGCCTGCCCCTATAACGCCCGCACCTACCTGCCGGCCGAGGGTATTGTCCAGGCCTGCAACATGTGCCTGTCCCTCGTGACGGCAGGTGAAGAGCCGGCCTGCGTTGCCACCTGCATCACCAAGGCCCGCTACTTCGGCGACCTCGACGACCCCCGGGGTGACTTCGCCAAAATCTTGGCCAAGGCCAAGCCGCTCCGGCCCGACCTCGGCACCAGGCCCACCCTGCTCTACGTAATTTAGCCGCTCAGGAGGGAAAGATATGCGAAACTTAAGCCGTCGTGAATTCCTGCGCCTGTGCGGGGCGACCGGTGCCGCGCTAGGCCTCACCCATACCCTCGGGCCGGAAATCGCCGAGGCCCTGTCCGGCCCGGCCGCCGGTCAACCGCCGGTAGTCTGGCTGCAGGGCGGCTCCTGCAGCGGCTGCTCGGTGTCGCTCTTGAACGGCGTTCAGCCGGACATCGCCACCGTTCTCACCAAAGTCATCAGCCTCGAGTTCCACCAGACGCTCATGGCCGCCAACGGCGACGCCGCCATTGACCTCCTGGTCGCCGCCCGCGAGCGCTACGCCGGCCAATACTACCTTGTCGTCGAAGGCGCCGTCTCGGCCGGTGACAAAGCCATGTACTGTTCTTTAGGCGAACGCGGCGATGCGCCCGTATCCTTCCTTGATCGCGTCCGTACTATGGCTGCCGGCGCCAAGGCCGTCGTCGCCGTCGGCACCTGCGCCACCTTCGGTGGCATCCCGGCCGCCGGCGCCAACCCGGCCGGCAGCCGCCCGGTCAGCGCCGTCGTCAGCGGTGTACCCCTCATAAACGTCCCTGGCTGCCCCATCCATCCCGACCGGGTTCTCGGCACCCTCGTCCATGTCATCAAATACGGCATTCCCGAGCTCGACCACCTCGGCCGGCCGACCGTCTTCTTCGGCAAATGCGTCCATGACCTGTGCGAAAGGCGGCCGCTGTTCGAAGAAGGCAAGTTCGCCAAACGCCTCTCCGAGCCAGGCTGTCTCTACAAACTGGGCTGCAAAGGACCGATGTCCTTCAACGATTGCCCGGTCCGCAAATACAACAACGGCACCAACTGGTGCGTTGGCGCCAACTCGCCCTGCCTGGCCTGCGTCGAGCCCGAGTTCCCTGACAAATCGTCGCCCTTCTTCCAGCGGATGCCGGAATACGGCCCTGCCGGCACCCCGTCGCCGCAGCCCCGCCAGGGAAAACTCATCGGGGGTGAAAAATAATGCGCAAAATCGTCATTGACCCGGTAACCCGCCTGGAAGGCCATCTCAAAGTCGAAGTCGGCGTCGACGGCGGCCGGGTGGCCGAAGCCCAGGCCGTCGGCACCATGTACCGCGGCTTCGAGACCATTCTCGCCGGGCGCGACCCCCGTGACGCCGTCTTCCTCACCCAGCGCATCTGCGGCGTCTGCCCGGTCAGCCACGCCACCGCCGCCGCCCTGGCCCTCGACGACGCCTGCGGCGCCGAGGTCCCCAGGAACGGCCGGCTCATCCGCAACCTCATCCTCGGCGGCAACTACCTCCAGTCTCACATTATCCACTTCTACAATCTGTCACTGCCTGACTACGCCGGTTTTCCGGAAATACCGCCCTTCACCCGCCACTACATCGGCGACTACCGCCTTAACAAAGAAGCCAACGACCGCCTTGTCAACAATTACTTCAAAGCCCTCGAAATCCGCCGCAAGTGCCATGAAATGATCGCCCAGTTCGCCGGCAAAATGCCCCACCAGGTGGCCATCATCGCCGGCGGCACCACCATGCCGCCCAGCCGGGAAAGGGTGGACGCCTACCGCAGTCTGCTGGCCGAAGTCAGCCAGTTCGTCGACGACGAATACCAGGATGACGCCGGCCTTTTGGCCAATGCTTACAGCGACTACTTCCGTCTCGGCCGCGGCAGCGGCAACCTGCTCGCCGGCGGCGTCTTCCCGTTGGACGACGACGGCCGCGAGATGCTGCTGCCGGGTGGCGTCTATCTGGACGGCCACACCGGGCCCTTCGATCCGGCCAAGATCAGCGAAGAAGTGGTCCACTCCTGGTACGCCGACAGCTCGGCCGGCCCGCCGGCCGTCGCCGGCACCGACGCCCGCTACGGCAAAGCCGGCGCCTACAGCTGGGTCAAAGCGCCCCGCTACGGCGGCGCCGTTTGCGAAGTCGGTCCGCTGGCCCGCATGTGGCTGTCCGGCCGCTACACCAATGGCATCTCGGCCATGGACCGCATCGTAGCCCGCATGCTCGAGGCCCGGCTGATTGCCAGGGCGCTGGCCCGCTGGCTCGACGAACTGGAAATCGGCGGCCCGTGCGAGTCCGAGGTCGAGGTTCCCTACGCCGCCAGCGGCGTAGGCATTGTCGAAGCCCCCCGCGGCCTCCTGAGCCACTGGCTGACCATCAAAAACCACAAAATCGAACGCTACCAGGCCGTCGTCCCCACCACCTGGAACGCCTCGCCCCGCGACGGCAGTGGCCAGGCCGGCGCTCTCGAACAGGCCCTGCTAGGCCTGCCGGTGGCCGACCCGGACAACCCGCTGGCGGTCGTGCGGGCCGTCCACTCCTTCGATCCCTGCCTGGCCTGCGCCGTCCACGTCATCGCTCCCGAAAAACCGCTTGCCAGCCACCGAATATAGACCGAAAGCCGGCAGGAGCATGACTTCTGCCGGCTTTCTTAGCTTGGACCGACAATTTTGCGGCTAAATATTCAACTTTACGGAAAAAATAAGCCGCTAGGGGCAGGATTTTTGCTAAAAAAGCAAGTATAATTAATATGCCACAATGCACGAAACAGGAAGGAAGTACTATGGGAGAGGTTTATCGGGTAGCTATTCGTCACGACAACGACTGCGGCTATATCGAATACGATATTGACGCCAAAAAGATCACCGTGATCCTGGACGACGCCGTCATCCGCCGGGCCATTGAAGCTTACTTGGCCGGGCGGCACGTACTCCGACAGGCCCAGAGCCTGCTGGACTTCAGCGAAACGACCGCCCGGGCCGACGAGAGCCTGGCGGCCTTCAAGCTGGCCCTCACCAAACTTTGGGTAAACACCGATGTGCTTGTCGACTGGAGCCGTCCGGTGGTTGTCCGCTGACAGGAGCGCGAGGCCCGAGCGGCCTCGCCGTTGTTTTTGCGGACTTATCCACAGAACTATCCACAAAATACCGACAAATGTGGATAAAAATGACCACGCGGGATACATAATCACAGTTTTATGAAAACTCTTGTCAGGTCCTGTGGATAACTTGCGCACCAGAAGCTGCCAACCGGCGGGCTTGTTGACATCCTGCCGGCCAGGTGCTATAATTCGAAGGCGACATGCGCCCGTAGCTCAGGTGGATAGAGCAGCGGTTTCCTAAACCGCGTGCCGGTGGTTCGAGTCCTCCCGGGCGCACCATATAAATATTAAGGCTTCAAGAGTAGTGAGCTCTTGGAGCCTTTGCTTTTGGCGACGTTGCCTTTATCCCCATTACCGTAGATGACAGCCGATTTTCCGCGGGCTTTTCCGCCGCTGCCAAGTCGCCGGCAAACCAAGAAGGGGTTAACAAAAATAAGTCGAAGTAAATAGCCAGACTATTCTGGGGGAGGCGTGAAGCTTTTGGCTAAATTGCCCGCTGTTGATGATTATATCCGAATGGCGCCGTGCATTACCGAACTAACCGGCCTAGGAGTTTTCATCTCCGATCTCCAGGAGATTGTATACTATCAACCGGGTAAGACCTTTGACCTGAAAATGCAGATCGGACTGCCGGTAAAACCGGGAATGGCCTCTCATACCGCAATTCACGAACGCCGCCGCGTCGTCCTACGCAAAGACACTTCCTACAGCGGGCAACCCTTTATCACAACCGTTACGCCCCTTACCGACGAACACGGCGAAGTAATCGGAACCATCGGCATTACCGAACCGGTTGACCGCCAGGACAAAATGAAAACCCTTTCCCATAGATTAACTGACGGGATTAATACTCTGGCCAGCACTACCCAGCAGATATCCGCGCAGGCCCAGGAAATCGCCGTGCTGGCCGAAAACATTGTCCAGGCTAACCAAGAATCTCAGGCGAGAGTTAACGAGACCGACCAGGTATTGGGAATCATCAGATCGATAGCCGGACAAACCAATCTGCTCGGCCTCAACGCCGCCATCGAGGCAGCTCGCGTCGGCGAGCACGGCCGGGGGTTTGGGGTGGTGGCCGAGGAGATCCGCAAGCTGGCCGCGACTAGTTCCGAGTCCATCAAGAAAATCGACCAAATTATAAAAGCTGTGCAAAATGACAGCCAGGCAACATATACCAACATCGGTGAGATTCGCAATACCTTGCAGCAAATTGCCGGCGCCATCAACCATGTTTCGCAAGCTGTCCAGGAAACAGGCGCTTTGGCGGGGGAACTGGATGACATGGCCAAAGAATTAGGCTAGACGGCTGATTAATAGCAGCCGGACCATACATAAAGAACTCCGCGACAACCGTCGACGGAGTTCTTGTTTTAATAACAGCAGGCAGGAGAAGGACCAAGCGGTGGGGAAAACGACAAAGAGCCGTTTTAGCGGCGGCGGAATTTTGCAACGCTTGAATATGTTTGCAGCAGCAGAAAAAGAAGAGGGGATTAATAATGAAACCCATGTCCACGAGGGCGGCGGCCATGCCTCCCTTCGAAATCCGCGACATCATGGAACTGGCCTGGCGGACGCCTGACTGCATCCACCTGGAGGTGGGTCAGCCCAACTTTCCTACACCCGAATATGTAGGCCAAGCCGGCATCGAAGCCATCGAAGGCGGTTTCACAAGCTACACATCGGCCCGCGGCATTCCCGAACTGCAGGCGGCAATCTGCGACAAGCTGCTGCAGCGAAACGGCATCAAGGCCGCCGGCGACAATATCACCGTCTGCCCCGGCGCGGTGACCGCCCTCAACTCTACCGTCATGGCCCTTGTAGAACAGGGCGATGAAGTGCTCGTCCCCGACCCGGCCTGGCATAACCCGAAAGCAATGATCGAGTTTCTTGGCGCTACTCCGGTACCCTATATCCTTAAGCCGGAAACCGGCTTTTTGCCGGATGTGGATAATCTGCGGCGCCTGATTACCGGTAGGACCAAGGCCATCGTCATCAACACGCCGTCCAATCCCACCGGCGCCGTATTTCCCCGCGAAATGCTCGAAGAAATGTACGCGCTGGCCCGCAAGCACGACCTGTATGTCATCAGTGACGAGATTTATGAGGAGTTCGTCTTTGGCGGCCGCCATTTCAGCCTGAAAAGCATTGATATCGACGAGCGGGTTGTCGCGATATTCGGTCTGTCTAAGAGCCATGCCATGACCGGCTGGCGCCTCGGCTACGCCATAGCCCCGGCGGCGATTTCCGAGGTTGTCACCAAACTGCAGGAGTCGCTGGTGTCCTGCGCCAGTTCCATCAGCCAAAAAGCGGCCGTGGCCGCCCTGCGCGGCCCTTACGACGCCGTGGCCGAAATGCGGGCCGCCTATCAGCGGCGACGGGATATCGCCCTGGAAGTGCTGAAAAATTACGGCCTCTACGAGTACACGCCCAGGGGCGCCTTTTACCTGATGGTCAACGTCGGCCGCCTGGGTGACGACTCCGGCCGGATCGCCAGGCAGCTACTTGCCGAGACCAAGGTCGCAACCGCCCCGGGCACCGCCTTCGGCAGCAGCATGCGCCAGCATGTGCGCATAAGCCTGGCGGCGAAGGAAGAGGATATCCGCACAGGCCTGGAGAGGATATGCCAGGCCATAACCCGGCAGCCATAAAAAAGCGCGTTGGTCATGGCGCCAGTCCCGGCAGCGCACCATAGCCTGCGGCGGCCCACGGGAAAAGGTCGGCATGGGCTTAATTACCTTGGCTGCGGGGTTGCATAACCCGTTGTTATGCGCTATAATATCTCAGTGACACTTTAGCTTCAGGCGTGGTGAAGCCGGATGTATAACGACGACTACTTTATGGGCCTGGCCTTGGCCGAAGCCCGCCGAGCCTACGCGCTGGGCGAAGTCCCCATCGGCGCCGTTCTCGTCGTCGATGGCGCGGTGGTCGCCGCTGCCCACAATCGGCGGGAAACTTGGCGGGACGCCACCGCCCACGCCGAACTCATCGCCATCCAGCAGGCCTGCCGCATTTTGGGCCGTTGGCGTTTGACCGGGGCCACTCTTTATGTTACTATAGAACCGTGTCCGATGTGCGCCGGGGCCATTGTCCTCAGCCGCATCGACCGCCTGGTGTACGGCAGTGCCGACTACAAGGCCGGCGCCGTCGAATCCCTTTTCAACATTGTCCAGCATGATGCCCTCAACCATCGGGTCGAAGTGCTGGCCGGCGTCCG
>JAEZLU010000254.1 GCA_023415075.1 Bacillota bacterium | reverse complement strand
CCGATTGTTCTCGTGCTGCTCGATGATATGGGCCAGCCAGCCGCTGGTCCGGCTGATGGCGAAGATCAGGGTAAACAGATCGCGGGGGATGCCCAGGTAAGTATAAACGGCGGCTGAATAAAAATCGACGTTCGGCTGCAACCCTTTGCGCTCGCCGACGATCTTTTCGATCTTAAGGAGCATCTCGTGCCAGCGGCTGTCCTGCCGCCACTCGCCCAGCTCCCGCGACAGCTCCCGCAGGAAAGCGGCCCGCGGGTCGCCGTTTTTATAAACCCGGTGGCCAAAACCCATGATGAGCTCGCCGGCGGCGATCTTCGCGTCAATATAGGCTTCGACCCGGCTGCTATCGCCGATTTCCTCCAGCATTCGGGCCACTTGTTCGTTGGCGTTGCCGTGGAGAGCCCCTTTGAGGGTACCGATGGCGGAAACAATGCCGGAATAAGTGTCCGACATGGTCGAAACGGTGACCCGGGCCGAAAAAGTCGAGGCGTTCAGTTCATGCTCGGCCTGCAGCACAAGGCAGCGGTCGAGGGCCCGTACGGCGATAGGTGCCGGCTTTTCGCCGGTCAGCAGCCACAGGAAGGTTTCGGCCAAGGAAGCGGCTCGGACGGACGCGGGATCGACCGGGGCCTTGCCGGAACGGATCCGGTCGATGGCGGCGACAGCAGCCGCCATTTTGGCCATGATCCGCACCGCCTTGCGGTAATCGGCGGCGGCCGAGTGATCCATGACCTCATCGTCGAAATGGGTCAGGAATGATATGCAGGTTCGCAGTTTGGCCATGGCGTTGCCCCAGGGGGCATATAAGTTCAGGAGATCGTAAATCTTCGGCGGCAGGGCGGCGTTCTCCGCCAGATCCTGCTTGAGGGCGTTCAGCTCCTGGCGGTTGGGCAGGCGCCCGTACCACAGCAGGTAGATAACCTCCTCAAAGGTGGCGTTGTCCGCCAGTTCCTCGATGGCGTAACCCCGGTAGCGCAATACGCCGTCGTCGATCGAGCATATGGACGACTCACAGGCAATAACATCAGCCAAGCCGGACATGATAAACTCCGTCCTTTCAAAAATAATGTTTTTCAAAATACATGTATACCTAAATACGTCATTTGATTTTTGATTATAATTGGTCGTCAAGGAAAAAGCAAGCTATTTTTGTAAAGTATCCAAAATACTTTTTCAGTCCAATCGCCCGGTGGTTTCGCTTATGTATTATTCTGTATTTAAATAAAGCACATTTGTCCTTTTCATCGTGCTGCCGGTTGGCGGAAAGCGCAGAAAAAAACGGCTGCCAAGCCTGTCGATCTTGGCAGCCGCGAAAAAAAACCGCCCGAAGGCGGGGTCAATGCTTAAAGTATTTGGCGGTCGCCCGGTGCCAGGCGAGCACCAGGACCAGCCCCAGCAGACAACTGACGACTTCGTCCCAGATCATGTCCGGGTAAAGGTCGCCGAGGTCGCTGAGAAAGTCGAAATACAAGTAAACCAGGTAGGCGAGTATCGATGCCGAGAACAGCATCTTTATTCCGCTCGGGTTCCTAAGCGTATGCGGCATGGTGACCGCTCCTCCCGCCCTATGACTCGCATTGTTCTTAGCTACACACTATCATATAACCATCGGCAATACAAGAGAAAGGTTAGCGAAGGTCCGCCTTGCCAAACCACCGGTTGGCCGCCTCAGAACAGGCCGACGATTTTGCCGCTGTTGTCGATATCCATGACCTCGGCGGCCGGCTTTTTCGGCAGGCCGGGCATTGTCATAATTTCGCCGGTTATCGCCACCAGGAAGCCGGCGCCGGCGGCAACCCGCACCTCGCGGACGGTAACGGTGAAGCCGCTCGGCCGGCCGAGCTTGCCGGCATCGTCGCTGAGGGAGTACTGGGTTTTAGCCATGCAGATCGGCGTCTTGTCGAAGCCGTGGGCGGTGAGCTCGGCGATAGTCTTGTCGGCGGCCGGCGTGTAGCTGACGCCGTCGGCCCCGTAGATCTCGCGGGCGATAGTGTCGATCTTGTTCTTGATCGGCAGGCGCTCGTCGTACAGGCAACGGAAATTCTTCGGCTTGTCGATCGCTGCCAGCACTTTCTTGGCCAGCGCTTCGCCGCCGGCGCCGCCCTTGGCCCACACCTCGGACAGGGCGACTTCGGCGCCCATAGCCCGGCACTTTTCCTCGACAAAGGCCAGCTCGGCCGGTGTGTCGGTGGGAAAAGCATTGATGGCAACCACGGCCGGCAAGCCGAATTTGCCGATGTTTTCGATATGCTTGGTCAGGTTGGCCAGGCCCAGCTCAAGGGCGGCCATGTTGACCTTGCCGAGGTCGGCTTTGACCACGCCGCCATGGGCCTTGAGAGCCCGGACGGTCGCCACCAGGACGACGACATCGGGCTTGAAGCCGGCAAAGCGGCACTTGATGTCAAGGAACTTTTCGGCCCCCAGATCGGCGCCGAAGCCGGCCTCGGTGATGAGGATATCGGCCAGCTTGAGGGCGAACTTCGAGGCCATAACGCTGTTGCAGCCGTGGGCGATGTTGGCGAAGGGACCGCCGTGGACGAAGGCCGGCGTGTTTTCCAGCGTCTGGACAAGGTTGGGCTTTATGGCGTCCTTGAAGAGGAGGGTGAGGGCCCCGGCCACCTTCAGGTCGGCGACGGTCACCGGTTTGTTGTCATAGGTGTAAGCGACAATGATGCGGCTGATGCGCCGCTTCATGTCCTCGAGGTCGGACGCCAGACAGAGGATGGCCATCATTTCCGAGGCCACGCTGATGTCGAAACCGCCCTCGCGCGGCACGCCGTTGGCTTTGCCGCCCAGACCGAGGACAATGCTCCTGAGAGCCCGCTCGTTGAGGTCCATGACCCGCCGCCAGGTGATACGGCGCGGGTCGATGCCGAGCTCGTTGCCATGGTGCAGGTGGTTGTCGATCACGGCCGCCAGCAGGTTGTGGGCAGTGGTAACGGCATGGATGTCGCCGGTGA
>JAEZLU010000154.1 GCA_023415075.1 Bacillota bacterium | reverse complement strand
CCCACACAGTCATCCCAGGCCGTTTTCACCAGCGCCCGTTTTTCCAACTCTTCCAGCATATAAACCCGGCCGCCGGCTTGCTCGGCCAGGGCGGCCAAAAAGCGGCGGTGGGCCTTTAGGCCAATGCAGGCAAACCCGTAGCCGCGCCGCTTGATCTCGCCCGCCGCCGCCAGGGCGTCGGCCACCGGATCGCGGCTCACGGCCGCCACCGTCGGCACCCCGTCGGTAATAAGCAAAACCAGCGGCTTGCGGACGCCGGCTGCGGCCAGATACTCGATACAGCCTTGAAGGCCACTGGCCAGTGGCGTAGAGCCGACCGGGACAATTCGCTTGAGGCTCTCTTCCCCCAGGCGCCAGTCGCGGGTGAACGGCAGCACCACTTCCGCCTTGTCCTCCTGAAAGGTGATCAGGCTCAGCTTGTCCGGGTTGGTCAGCAGCAGATGACGGGCCAGAAACTTGGCGGCCCTGATCCGTTGGCCAGCCATCGAAGCGCTGGCGTCGATCACCAGGCAAATCTCCGTCCGCGGCCGCTCTTTGCGGACAAATTCATGAAGATCGCCGATAGACACCCGCAGACCCTGGGCCCCCTCGGCCACCATCCGCCGGGCGGCCGCGTTCACCGTCTCGGCCACCGCCAGCTCGCCCCGCCGCCCATTTACCGGGCACGGCAGCAGCATCCGCCGGCCGCTGCCGCCGCTGCCCACCTCCGGCGCCAGCTTCGAGGACCGCGGCGACCCTGAGGGAGGCCGCAGCAATCGGAATGACTGGCGCAAATAGGCCTCCATATCGGGCATATGCTCGTTCAGGTAAGCAAGAAAGCTGCGACCGTATTCGGTAAGCGACACCTTACCGTCTTTCACCGACACCAGCCCCAGGCCGGCCAGCCGTTGGAGGACCTGGGGGCCGCAGCCCCGCCCCTCCAGACCATAGTTGAACAGGCGTTCGCCGCAGCCCTCCTCAGCCGCCGTAAGCGTATCGCGGACATCCTCGACGCCATCGAAATCATCGGCCAACTCAGTCAGGTCCTGGCGGTACTGGTGGCGGGCGATAGTTTCCGGCATCGCCGCCTCCTTCTCGCGGAGAAAGGAATCGGAATTGTCGCTATAGGGCGAAAGGTCGGCCGCCCCCTTACCGCCGAGGCGATTATCAATCCCTTCATTGCGCCGCAGTTCCAGTCCGCTCTTGGCCACAGCCGACTCGACCGCCATCACCAGATAGAATAGACAGGCCAGATGATCGCCAGGCAGAGCGGCGGCAATATGGACATGGTTTCCGTGAGCTCTGCGGAGCGACTGTTTGCGGCCGTAGGTCAGGCTGCCGGTTATCCGGCCGCCGCCCGTCCCGGTCTGCACATCGATAAAGTCGGCACACACTTCTTTTTCGTTGCCGCCGAAAAACTCCAGACGGGTGAGGCCGCTATGATAATTATAAATTGCCACCGCCTGCCGCAGCGCGGTGGCTAACTGCTTATGATCGACATCGCCGCATTCATGGAAAACATCGAGGTGGCAAACCTCGCCCTCTTGCCGGCGCTGATAAAACACCCGGCCGGCGTCGCTGTTGCTGAGCACGGTAACGCATTCCGGCCGGTCAGGCCTGAATGTATGCACCTTGCGGCTGGCCACCGTACTCTGGCCGATACGGGCGCCCAGGCCGGCACGGAAACAGTCCTGCAGCACCCTGGTCGGCACCGCTAGCTGCGGCAGAAGGAGAAAAGAACGCTCCAGCTTGCTTTCAGGCACGCCGCTTGTCCTCCCCCGCCTTGGCAAAATCATCGGTCGCCAGCTGACTAAGCGGCAAGGCCGGTCGCGGCGGAGCCGTCAGTACCGCGGTAGTCGGGTCGCTATTCACTGCCTGACTTGCCCGCCCCGACTGCTCCCGTCCGCCGCCGGAGCGGTTGTCCTGCCCCGTTGTCGGCGGCGCCTTATCCGGCTCCCGCTGCGAGCGAAGCGCCGCCCATAGCCGCTGCCACCAGGATTGACCGTCGGCCTGCCCCGGCTTAGTGCGCGCCTGTACCGCCTGGTCGTCGGCGGCCAATGGGGCGTCTGCCTTCTCGGACGAACGGTCGGCCGCCTGCAGATAACGGAGAATACCGGCAAGATTGGCGCTGTCGGTACGGTGGCCGAGCACCAGTGGCGCTACCTCGACGACATCGGCGGCCACCACCGTTTTCCGGCCGGCCTGCAGGGCCGTCAGCCTGGCCGCCGTCTCAAGAGCCTCGACCGCCCGCAGGCTTTCCAGACCGAAATCGATATACACCGCCGCCAGCAGTCCTCTTAGTTCCTCACTCATCGCCAGGCTGCGGAAATCGCCGCCGCCGCCCAAACGCTGCTGACTGTTCGCGGTGCCGGCCCCGCCGGCCAATATCTCCATTACCGAGCGGTGCTCGCTAGGCCGGCCCATGGTGACCGCCAGGTCGAAGCGGTCGGCCAGCTGCTTGCGTACTTGTGCCAGCGAACCCGGCTCTTCGTCCGGGTTGGAGGCCGCCCACACGGTAACCGCCACCGGCATCTGAACAGTCGGCAGACCGGTCTCCTCCACCTGGACCCGGCCTGGCTTGGTGCCCATGACGTCGAGCATAACATCGGCCAGTTCAGGGGCGGTATCGGCCAGGCGGTTTATTTCATCGACGAAAATCACTCCGCGGTGAGCCTGGAGGATTGACCCGGGCAGCAGCGCCGCAGTTGGCCTGTCGGGATCGACCAGGCGACCGAGATCAATACTGCCGACCACCGTGCCGATCTTGGCGGAGTGGGATATCTCAAGAAACGGGCAGGGAACCACCTCCTGGCCGAGTTCGGCCAGTGCCGCCGGCGAAAGTCCCTTGTGTTCCGGGCAGTGGGGCCTGGCCGGGTGACAGTTGTACACGCAGCCCCGCACCCGGATGATCGGCGGCAGCAAGCGGCCAGCCGCCCGCAGGATGGTTGTCTTGCCGGTGCCCCTCAGCCCTTCGGCATGGACATGGAACGGATGGCCGCCGGCCAGGGCGACGGCCGACATGGCGATAGCCTTGAACAGATCCTTGTTGCCGCTGTGGCGGATAAGCCGATTGTATGTGCGCATTTCGCCCCTCCATGCTTTTTCCCCTATTGTGCCCGGACGGCCCACCCCTTACAGCACATACAACAATACCAATATTATCATAATGAGCCCACAGGTAAACCGCACCGCCGCCGCCGCCGCCAGCCGCAGCAGGACTCGTCCAACCATGTCCCAGCGTGGCGCCAGTGTTTTGCCGGCCACCAGCTCCCACACCAGGAAACCGATCACCGGCCCGAGTAGAGCGTCGGCCGCCAAAACGCCGCCGACATTGCCCAGACTGCTGCCAAGACAGAACCGCCGACTGAGCGAAAAGCGCCTGGTCAGCGCCAGCCGCAGCAGGCGGCCGCCGATCTCGGCCAGCGCCGCCAGTACCGCCAGGGCCGCCCAAAGCCAGGACGGTACGACCGCCGGGCCGGCGGCGACGGCGTACAAAATCACCGCTCCGCCGATAATCAGTGAGCCGCAGGCTCGTGGCAGCAGCGTCATCAGGAGGCCGACAAACATGATAAGGACAACAACCGGTTTGAGCAGCAAAGTCACAGCTCCTCTTATTGCGAAATAGGTGCCTTACTCACAATTATTGCTGCTTGCCGCCGGATTTATGTAAGCGATAGGCGGTATAGGCGACGAAAATAGCCGTGGCCGGACCGGCTGCCGCCAGCACCTGCAGAATGGTCTCGATGGTCAGAAAAGTTACCAGATATACAGCGAGACCGGCAACCACCAGCGCCTGCCAGTAGCCGAGGCCACTGCAGCTCGCCAGTTGGCGGGCGTTGACCATCATCGCCGGCACCATGGCGTTGGTGAAAGTGCACAACAGCACGAAAGCGAAAAACCAGCCGCCGGCGCTGCCGAACAACCGGTCGGCCGCCTGGGCCAGCGCCAGCGGGCCGGCCGTCTGGGCCGCGAGGACGACATAGGCCATCAGCATCGTGAACAGGCCCTCTACAAGCTTGGCCGCCACCGCCAGACCTACCGCCCGCAGCGGCTTTTTCCGCAGGCGGGTCGCCGCTTCGGATACCAGGGCCGGCCGCATGCCGCCGGCGTTGTAGCCGAAGAGCGCCAGCACCAGCAGCCAGTCGGGGGCTTCGCCGTGCCAGGCGGCTGCTTCGCCGTTGCCGGCTAACACCACCATGGCCAGCAGCGCCGGCAATAAAAGCAGCGAGCACCAATTGGACATGATGAGCAGTTCCTCACCGTAGCCGGCCGCCAGCACGGTGAACGTAAGCAGGCAGCAGAAAACGGCCACAAGGTACGGCAGCCCGGTAAGCGCGCTCAATAGCCAGCCTGCGTAATAGCCGCCGGTCATCGCGCTGGCAGGGATCGCCACGCCAAGGATCACCAGCGCCAGCAGCCTCTTGCCGCGGCAACCGAAAAGCCTGCCTACCGTCACCCCCATCTCCTGGCCGGTACGGGCCCCCATCCAGGCTACCGCGCCGGTCAAAACCGTCCCCAGCAAAAAATAGGCCAGCAATATAACCGGCCAGACCGCTGCGCCCTGGTGGGCCGCCGCGTCGGGCACCACGCCGGCGTTGTCGCCGGCGATATGGACTAACGCCAGCGACAGGGCCGGGAGCAGCATCCACATGATCATTCACCACCCCTTAGGATGGTATCATAGTATTAATCCGCTGCCGCTATTGTGCCGACCATGAAAAAGCCCCGGGATATCCTCCCGGGGCTCAGGCTGTTTATCTACTTTATTTGGTGCCTTTGATCTTGGACTCTACACGGTGGCGCTCGGCATATTCCTTCCATGTCACCCAGATTTGGCTGGCGTTGCAGATCGACGAGTAGGCGCCGCTGACGAAGCCGATAGTCATGGCAAGGGCGAAATTCTTGGTCGTTTCGCCGCCGAAAACGTACAGGGCCACCGAACAAAACAACACGGTCAGCACGGTGTAGATCGACCTGGTCATGGTCTGCCAGATGCTGCGGTTGACAAGGTCATGGAAGCTCTCGGTCTTGCGGTGGGTCTTCATGTTCTCGCGGATCCGGTCGAAGATGACGATGGTGTCGTTGATCGAGTAGCCGACAATCGTCAGGATGGCGGCCACAAACGAGGCGTCAACTTCCAGCCGCAGCAGCGAAAACACACCGAGTACGATGATACAATCGTGAATCAGGGCCAGTATACCGGAAACGGCAAACTTGAACTCGAAACGGAAAGAAATATAGGCAATCATCATCGCCCAAGCGATAACCAACGCCAAAACCGCCTGGCGGGTCAGTTCGGAGCCGATGACGGCGCCGACCTTCTCGACCCTCAGAACCTCGAAACTGCCAAGCTTCTTCAGGCCTTCCATGGCCGCGATCCGTTCTTCCTCAGTCAGCACATGTGATCGCACAAACACATTCTGCGACTTTTCCACCTGGGCCCCGGCCGCCAGCTGCACGGTGCTGTGTTCCAGATGATAGTCCTTCAGCACGTCGCGGACCTGGGCCACCGATACCGGCTGAGCGAATTTGAGGTCTAACAGCGT
This sequence comes from Bacillota bacterium, assembly GCA_023415075.1. Classification (GTDB taxonomy): domain Bacteria; phylum Bacillota; class Negativicutes; order Sporomusales; family UBA7701; genus JAEZLU01. The sequence goes on along the minus strand of JAEZLU010000154.1, from coordinate 1,328 downwards.
GCCGCCGGTGAAGTCGATGCCCAGATTGAAACCCTGGACGGCTATCGAAATCAGGCCGGGTATCATGATCAGCGCGGAGAGGGCGAACCACCAGTAGCGCTTGCTAACAAAATCAAAATTCATTAGTGACATATTCCCCACCCCCTACGCCCCGAAGATTTTGCCGCTTTTGAACACATTGGCGTTCATCAGCGACTTCAGGAGGAATCTGGTAACAACGATGGCCGAGAACAGGCTGAGGAGAATGCCTATCCCCAGCGTGATCGCGAAGCCCTTGATCGGGCCGGTGCCGACGAAAAACAGGACAAGCGCCGCCACCAGCGTGGTAACATGCGAATCGAGGATGGTGGGCCAAGCGCGGGAGAAGCCGGCATCCATGGCCGAGCGCAATGTTTTGCCGTTACGGAACTCTTCCTTGAAACGCTCAAAGATCAGCACGTTGGCGTCAACCGCCATGCCCATCGACAGGATGATGCCGGCGACGCCCGGCAGGGTCAGTGTGGCGTTGAGCATCTTCAAGATTACGAGCAGCAGCAGCACATATAAAACAAGGGCGATATTAGCCACAAATCCCGACATGTGGTAGAAAACCAGCATGAAGAAGACAATGGCGGCGATGCTTATGGCAAAAGCTACAATGCTTTTATCCTTGGAGTCCTGGCCGAGGGTCGGCCCGACCGTCCGCGTTTCGATTATATCAACCTTTACAGGCAGTGCACCCGACCGGAGGAGAATGGCCAGATTCTGCGCCTCTTCGATGCTCCGCTGGCCGGTGATGACCGCCTTGCCGCTGGGGATGGCTTCCTGGACCACCGGATTAGTCAGCATCTGCTTGTCAAGGGTTATGGCGATATGCTTGCCGATATTCTTGGCCGTAAGATCGGCAAACTTCTTGCCGCCTTCTTCGGTGAACTCGAGGCCGACGTCGTTGCGGGTGCCCTGGGATATCTGGGCCTTGGCGTCCTTAAGGTCCCTGCCGGTCAGCACCGTAGTGCCGGCTTCGTCTTTAAACTCCAGCAGGGCCGTCTTGCCGATCAGGGCAATAGCTCCTTCAGGGTCCTTGACCCCCGGCAATTCGACGATTATCCGCCGTTCGCCCTGACGCTGGATGATGGGTTCGGTCAGGCCAAGCTCGTTGACCCGGCGATCCATAACCTTGACCACCCGCTGCATGGCGTCCTCGTTAACCGGGGCATCGGGCGTATCCACCGCCTCCATGACCACATGGGTACCGCCCTGCAGGTCGAGACCCTGCTTGAGTGATAATGCCAGCGGGGAAATATAGAAGCCAAAAACCAGTAAAATGGCTAAAGTAGCCACAAGAAAAG
>JAEZLU010000097.1 GCA_023415075.1 Bacillota bacterium | reverse complement strand
GCGGCTTCGATTTTGTGCTCGAGCTGCTCCAGCCGGCGGACTTCGTCGGAGAACATGTCTTCGGTAACTTCTACCAGAACGGTCAGGATATCGAGGTTATCGACCCGGTCGACGATGAGTTGATAGTGAGGCGAGGTCTCGCCCAGGCTGAGAAGCACGGTCTCGACTTGGGAGGGGAAGACGTTGACGCCGCGGATGATGAGCATGTCGTCGCTGCGGCCGAGAACTTTGCCCATCCGCACCAGCGTCCGGCCGCAATCGCATTTTTCCCGCATGAGGACGGTGAGGTCGCGGGTGCGGTAGCGGAGCATCGGCATGCCTTCCTTGGTTATCGTCGTCAGTACTAATTCGCCTTTTTCGCCGTCGGCGAGCACCTCTCCTGTCAGTGGGTTGATGATTTCCGGGTAAAAATGGTCTTCATTGATGTGGAGGCCGGTTTGGCAATGGCATTCGCTAGCGACGCCCGGGCCGATGATCTCGCTGAGGCCGTAGATGTCAATGGCTTTGATGGCCAGGCGGTCTTCGATTTCTTTGCGCATGCGCTCCGACCAGGGCTCGGCGCCGAAGACGCCGGCCTTGAGGCTGAAGTCCTTGGGGGACAGGCCCATCTCGGCGATGGTTTCGGCGATGTAGAGGGCATAGGAGGGCGTGCAGGCCAGGAGGGTGGTGCCGAAGTCTTTCATGAGCATTATCTGCCTGGCGGTGTTGCCGCTTGATACCGGGATTACCGAGGCACCGATGAGCTCGGCCCCGTAGTGGGCGCCCAGGCCGCCGGTGAACAGGCCATAGCCGTAGGCCACCTGGATGAAGGACTGCCTGGTGGCGCCGGCGGCGGTAAGGGTACGGGCCATGACTTCCGACCAGATGCCGATGTCCCGTTTGGTGTAGCCGACGACGGTCGGTTTGCCGGTGGTGCCGCTGGAGGCGTGGATGCGGACTATTTCCGCCTGGGGCACGGCGAACAGGCCGTAGGGGTAGTTGTCGCGCATGTCCTGCTTGGTGGTGAAGGGCAGCCGCTTGATGTCGTCAAGGGTGCTCACGTCTTCCGGCAGCAGGCCGGCCGCTTGCAGGCGGCTGCGGTAAAAAGGCACCTGGCGATAGATCCGCTGGGTTGTATCGCGCAAGCGGGCGGCCTGCAGGGTGGCCAGTTCGGCCCGCTCCATTGTCTCAACCGGTTTGTTCCAATACAAATTAATCCCTCCAAATTATGTGGCCGCGAGCAGCGGCGCGGTATTGGCGGCATGCGGCAGCACGGTGACGGAGTAGCCGCTGCGGCCGAGCTTCTGCTCGGCCAGGGCCAGAGCCTCCGCGAAAGTAGTCACCGCCGTCATGCCGACTTTGTCGAAAAACGCTTTGTTTTCCGGCAAAGTCACGATGATATGCGGTGTCCGCCGGGCTTCGAGGCCTACTTTCAGGGCCACGTAGCCCGGCACGGTAAATCGCTGCCGCAGGGCCAACTCCCGCTCGTAGAGGGAGGGTATGTCGAACCAGCCGCTGAAATCGGGTGGGTCGCCGATGTCACGACATTCTAACAGGGCAATGAGGGCGCCGTCGTCTTTACAGGCCGCCAGGGCGTTCTCGGTGGCCTTGCTGGCTTGGTAGAAGTTCATGTCCTTGGGGTAGCCGCCGGCCGAGGCGATGACGAGGTCGGTCTTCTCGCCGATCGGCACGCCGTAGATGTCGGCCACCAGGCGGCAGCCGGCTTCCCAGGCCTTTTGCCAGTGGCCGGCGACGAAGCGGGCGAAGCCGCCGTCCGGGCTTAAAATGACGTTGAACAGAAAAGCCGGGTTGACCATGGCGGCAATTTCCATCTGGTCTTCGTGCATATGGTTGCCGGCCAGGCTGCCGCAACCGGCAGTGGGGCTGATGCCTTCGCCGACGGCCGCTGCCAGGCAATAGCGGTGGTTGGCCTGGATGGTGGCATAGCTGGCGACGCCGGGGATTAGTCCTTTGCGGCCGCCGGCGAAACCGGCCATCGAATGGTAGACGATGCCGCCGGTGAGGAGGACTTTGTCGGCGGCCATGACGTGGCGGTTGATATTTACGGGCACGCCGCGGCTGGTGGTGCCGAGGTTGACGAAATCGGCCTCGTCTTCGGCGTAGCTTTGCTCGATGCGGATTCGCCGCACTACGGCTTCGCCGTAGACGGCCGCGTTTTCGGCAGCGGTGTGGCGGCGGTGGGCCCCCAGGGCGACGACGAGGGTGATGTCTTTATCGACGACGCCGGCGGCGTTGAGCTCGTCCAGGAGTACAGGCAGGAACTGGTCGTGGCGCAACCAGCCGCGGGTGAGATCGCTGGCCACGATGGCCACGTTGTCGCCGGCGGCGAATACGTCTTTGAGGGGCGGCGTGCCGATAGGCGCGGCCAGGGCTTCGCGAACGGCGGCGGCCACGTCGGTCACCGGCGGCGTCGGCCGGCCTTCGACCAGCTGGACTTTGCCGGCGGCCGGCAGGGTGATATCGATATGGCCGGAGCCATAGGCGAGTTGGTATTTTTCCATTGTCAGTCTCCTCCGTATAAAAAGTAAAACCCCAGCGCAAAGTCCGCGTGGAACTTTCCGCTAGGGTTTTTTATACCCACGGTGTCGACCCGCCCCGGGGTCTTGTGCCGCTCGGACCTGGCGCCGCGCTGGTGGCCGGAACCCTAGGCACACTTCCATCAACATATGTATACATTATACTTCTGTTCTTTTAAGTATACGTGGACAGTTGAAGGGCCGTCAAGGGGAAATCGGTGTTTTAGCCAGGATCCGGAATACCTTGCCGGCCTATTCTTCACGGCGATAGGACGGCTTTAGCCGCTGCTCGATGGGCAGGGCGACGGCCACCGACGCCCGCGCGGCCAGGCGGAGGAATTCTTCCTGGCAGTTGACCGCCGCCGCCCGTTTGTCGGCTTTGCGGTAGCTGCCGTCGTTGCGCATGATGTGGGCTTTCCGGTTGTCCTGAAGCATCAGGTCGAGGATGCCTTTGAGCCGCTCGACGTTGGCGGGGTCGTCGACCGGGAAGAGCAGTTCGAGCCGCTCGTTGAGGTTGCGGGACATGAGATCGGCGCTCGACAGGAAGATGCGCTCGTCGCCGCCGTTGGCGAAGTAGAAGATGCGGCTGTGTTCGAGGAAACGGCCGACGATGCTGCGGACGGTTATTTTTTCGCTGAGGCCGGGGATACCTGGCCGCAGCTGGCAGATGCCGCGGACGATAAGGTCGATCTTGACGCCGTTGTGGGCGGCTTCGTACAGCTTTGCGGTCATCTCCTTGTCAACCAGCGAGTTGAGTTTGGCGATGATGCGAGCCGGTTTGCCGTCCTGGGCGAAGGCGATTTCCCGGTCGATGAGTTCATAGAATTTTTGTCTCAGCCCTAACGGGGCGACGACGATCTTGTTCCACACCGGCGGGTCGGAGAAGCCGGAGATAACGTTGAAGAGGGCCGAGGCGTCAGCGCCGAGCTGGTCACTGGCGGTGAAGAGGCCGAGGTCGGTGTAGAGCCTGGCGGTGACGTCGTTGTAGTTGCCTGTGCTCATGTGGACGTAGCGACGGATGTAGCCTGACTCGCGGCGGACAACGAGGGCGATCTTGGCGTGGGTCTTGAGGCCTACCAAGCCGTAGATGACGTGGCAGCCGGCTTCTTCCAGCCGTCTGGCCCAGATGATGTTGTTTTCTTCGTCGAACCTGGCCTTGAGCTCAACAAGGACGGTGACCTGCTTGCCGTTTTCGGCCGCCTGGGCGAGGGCAGCGACGATAGGCGAGTCGCCGCCCACCCGGTAGAGGGTCTGTTTGATGGCCAGCACTTCGGGGTCGCAGGCTGCCTGGCGGATGAACTCGACGACCGGCTCGAAGGTTTCGTAGGGGTGGTGGAGAAGGATGTCCCGCCGGCGAATGGCGGCGAAAAGGCCCTCCGCCGCCAGTTCGGGCACCGGCGCCGGGCTGAAGGGTTCGTATCGCAGGTTGGGGTAGCCTGGCAGGTCGGCGAATTTGGTGAAGCAGCTGACGTCAATGGGGTCTTTTATTTCGTAAACTTCCTGTTGGCTGGCTTTGAGGCTGTCGCAGATGAATTGTTTGAGGGTGCGGCTGGCGGTCTTGCTGATTTCGAGCCGCACCGCCTGGCCGCGCCGGCGCTGGCGCAGCGATTTTTCCACCTCGGCCAGGAGGTCTTCGGTTTCTTCTTCGTCGATGGCCAGATCGGCGTTGCGGGTAATGCGGAAGGCGGCGATTTCTTTCAGGCTGTAGCCGTGGAAGAATATGCCGCAGTAGGCGCGGATTATTTCTTCCAGGAAGATGAAGCGGCGTTTCTTGCCGCCGCCCGGCACCTCGATAATCCGCGGCAGTACGCTGGGCACCTGGACGACGGCCGTCTTGACCTCGCCCTGGCCGCGTTTGAGTTCGATCGCCAGGTTGAGGCTGCGGTTGGCCAGGAAGGGGAACGGGTGGCTGAGGTCTACGGCCAGCGGCGTGATAACCGGGTAGATGGTGTGGTGAAAATATTCCTCGACCCATTCGCGGCTCTTGGCCGGCAGGTCGTTGATGGTGACGAACAGGATATCGTGGTTTTCCAGTTCCTTTATCTGGTTATGGAGATAGCTGTATTGTTTTTTGACCAGCTCGCGGGTGGCTTCGGTGATGCGGCCGAGTTGCTCACTGACCGTCAGGCCGGCCGGGTCCCGCTTGTCGATGCCGCTTTCGAGCTGCTGCTTGAGGCCGGCGATCCTGATCATGAAGAATTCGTCAAGGTTCGAGCCGCTGATGCCGATGAAGCGCAGCCGTTCCATCAGCGGGTTGCGCTCGTCCTGGGCTTCCTGCAGCACCCGCAGGTTGAAGTTGAGCCAGCTGAGCTCGCGGTTGACGAAGTATTCCGGTTTGTCGAACATAGACTTCATCCTATCTGTAGCTTTAGTACCGGCTTCAGGCCGAAGACGTTCTCGAAGTATTCGGCTTTGTCGGCGAACGTCCACTCTTCCAGCGACATATCCCGCTCGGCGCCCAAGGTGATGACGAAGTCTTCGCCGACCAGAGCGACGTCGCGTACTACTGCTTTCCGGAGATGGCTGCGGTCGATGGCATCGGCGAGACGGATAATGGCCGCCAGTTTGGCTAGGGTCAGGCGCTGGGCCGGCGACAGGGCGGCGAAGTTGCCGTCAGCCGGCGAGGGCGTGCCTTTGGAGTGATAGTAGGCAATGTTGGCCATGAGGGCCCGTTCTTCGTCGGAGAAACCGAGAATGTCCGAGGATACGATCAGCCGGTAGGAGTAGAAGTAGTGACGTCTGAGGTTGACGTATTTGCCGATGTCGTGGAGGATGGCGGCGACTTTGAGCTGGAACCGCTCCCGCTTGCCCAGACCGTGCACCCTGGCCAGGCGGTCGAACAGCATCAGGGCCGTCGTCTCGACGCTGGCGGCGTGCAGCGGATCGTGCATATATTTCTGGCCGAGAGCCCAGGCGAAGCTGACGATCTGCTCGTCGATGGTCGTCAGCCACTTGTCGCCGGTTTTGTCGCCGATATGGGCGATGGCCAAGCCGTCGTTGAACTGGGCGTTGGAGACAATGATCTGGGCGGCGTTGCTGAGGTTTAAAATCTGCTGGTAGAGGGTGACGGTCGGCAGGACCATTTCGGCCCGGTGTTCGTTCAGGTTAAAGTCGCGCATGAGCTGGGCCAGACCGAGGTATTTCACCCGCTCGTAAAGCTGGTGGAACTGGTCGACGGCCAGGCAGGACAGGCGAGCGCCCTCGTCGCGGCCGAGCAGCTTGAGGAGCAGGCTGGTTTCGGCGCCGGAGAGGACGAGATATTTGATCCGGTAGGGACTCAGCTTGGTGCCGACAAGCTCAATGGTACTGTCGATGTATTCGGTCAGGGCCTGGGGGAAATGGACCGATTCCCGCTGGTATTTTTCGAAGCTTTCTTTGATCCGCAGGGCGCCGATGTGAATATTCTGCTGGTAGACGATGCGGCCGCCCTGATAAAGGATGAAGGCCAGGCCACCGGAGGAAATGTCGACAAATAGGATGGCCTCCTCTTCCCCGGCCAGGCCTTCGGCTTCGATGGTCCGGTAGAGGGCGATGTACTTATGGAAGATTTCCTGCATCATATCGACGACTTCCACTGTAAAGCCTGTCTTGACCTTGATCTGGTCGATTATGTACTGCTGGTTCGCGGCTTCGCGGATGGCGGTGGTCGCTACCAGGCGATAATCCTTGACGCCGTATTCGTTCATAATCCGGCGGTAGCCTTTTAAAAGCTCGCAAAGTTCCTTGACGGCGGCAAAGCTTATCCGTCCGGTTTTAAAGGTTTCTTCGCCCAGAGATACCGTCGTGCAGGCGCGCTCAACGATCCTGACCTCCTGGAGAGAGGTGTATTCGACGATCTGCAGGCTGACCTGCTCGGAACCTACATGTATTATGCCGAAGAAGGCGGGTGGGCGGCTGGACATACTATCACTCTCCAATGCTTATTTGTGAAATTTTCGGACGCGGCGGCCAAATTCCCTCTTTTCGCGGCCCGGTATTTATTAAGCTATTGTAAATATTGCTGGAAAGTGTAGCATCGCCTGGAAAAAGTTTTGACCGACTGCAAGGTTTTTTTCAAAAAAGCCGAATACTAATGATTGCGGAGAGTGATCGAAAATGACTGAGAGAGTAGCAATAATCGACTTAGGCTCCAACTCGGCCCGGCTTATAGTCATGCATATATATGCCAACGGCGCCTATAACCTCGTCTATCACCAGAAAGAAACCGTCCGCCTGAGCGAAAACATGGCGGCGACCAATATTATCCAGGCCCGGGCCACCCGCCGGGCGGTGGAAACGATGAAGATCTTCGCCCACATGTGCCGCCTGTTCAACGTCGATAAAACGATCGCCGTTACGACCGCTGCCGTGCGCAACGCCAAAAACGGCGCCGAGCTGCTGGCCCTCGTCGAGCAGGAGACCGGCATCCGCCTAGAGCTTATCAGCGGCACGACCGAGGCCCGCATCGGCTTCATCGGCTCGGTCAACACCCTTGACATCACCGACGCCATCATTTTCGACCTGGGCGGCGGCAGCACCGAGTTGACGCTGGTGCAGGGCGCCAAGGCCCAGAAGTCGATCAGCCTGCCCTTCGGCGCCGTCAATCTGACCGATAGGTTCGCCACCAGCGATAAGGTTTCCGATAAGCAGCTCGAGGAGCTGCGTAGTTATATTATGCGTAATCTGAGCAAAGTCCCCTGGCTGGCCAACATGCCGCTGCCGCTCGTCGGCATCGGCGGCACGGCCCGCAACGTGGCCAAGATGGATCAAAAACGGAAGAATTACCCCTTTAACAAGGTCCATAACTACCGGTTGGGCGAGATGTCGCTGACCGACCTGTGGCGCAGTCTGGTGGTGACCGACTACAAGCAGCGGCTGAAGTTTCCCGGTCTGAGCGGCGAACGGGCCGACATCATCGTCGCCGGCACGACAATCATCAAGTGCCTGTTCGACTACACGCGGGCCAACCGGCTTATCGTCAGCGGCTGCGGTTTGCGCGAGGGTCTGTTCTTCAGGCATTACCTGGCGAAGGTCGGCGAGAAGGAGATCGTCGACGATATTTTGCTGCATAGCACCCGCAATATGCTGTTATTCTATAAGGGCAACACCGACCACGCCTATCATGTGGCCGCGCTTTCGGAAGCGATGTTCGACGGCTGGCGGGAACTGCACAGGCTCGACGAGCGGGACCGCAAGCTGCTGCGGGTGGCCGCCCTGCTGCACGATATCGGCATAACCATCAATTACTACGATCATCCCCGCCACAGCGCCTATCTGGTGGAAAACGCCCGCCTGTTCGGCCTGACCCACCGCGAACAGATGCTGACGGCGGTGGTGGCCGGCTGGCATAACGGCCCGGTGGCTAAATATATGCGCAACCGGCTGTACAGCGAGTTCCTCGACGAATCCGACTGGCAGAAGGCCCGCAAGCTGGCCCTGCTGCTGTCGGTGGCCGAGAGCCTCGACACCACCCAGCTCGGGCTGGTGAAAAAGGTGAGTTCGACGGTTAGCGCCAAGGCGGCCTGTCTGGCGTTGGTCCTGGACAGCCAGGGGGCTCCGATCGAGCTGCAGGAGGCCGAAAAACACCGCAAATGGTTCCGCAAGGAATTCGGCCGGGAACTGTCACTGCTGCCCGAGGTTAGCGCGCCCCATTAATTCTGCCGCGGGAGGGCATGATGGCTTCCTTCATTGAACGGGCAAGCAGCTTGGGGTTGATCAGCCGCTTTGTCGGCCAGGTTTTCCCGCTGGTAGAAGCCGAGTTGTCGCTGTGGCGCTTCGCAGCTGCCCGGGCTGCCCCCGAATTGGCCGGACAGGCTCTGGCCAGTATCGGCGATAAGAAGTTCCACTGCCTCGGCGGCGGTGTCTACGCGCTTTATCCGGGCGTCGACACGGCCTGTTTTGTCCGCTTGGTGGTGGCTCTGCAGACAATAAGCGACTACCTCGACAATTTGTGCGACCGGGCCGGGGTTACCGACGAAGCTTCTTTTCGCCAGCTCCATCTGGCGATGACCGACGCTCTCGACCCTGAGAGCGGCAGCCACGATTACTACGCCGGCTACCCCTGGGACGACGACGGCGGCTATCTGGCGGCACTGGTGACTGCCTGCCGGAACGAGGTTGCCCGCCTGCCAGCCTACGGCCTGGTTAAGCCGCACGTCCTCCGGCTGGCTACTCGGTACAGCGAACTGCAGACATACAAGCACCTCACCCCGGAAGTGCGGGACGGGCGACTGGCCGCCTGGGCCGAACGGCAGCGGCAGGCCTATCCCGAGCTTTCTTTGTGGGAGTATGCTGCTGCCACCGGTTCGACCCTCGGGATGTTCGCCCTGTGCGCCGAGGCCGCCAATCCTGACCTGACGGCCGCAGCGGTCGAAACCACTTATGCCGCTTACTTCCCCTGGGTGTGCGGCCTGCATATCCTGCTCGATTATTTTATCGATCTGGCTGAGGACGAAAGCCATGGCGATTTAAACTTCGTGGCCAGATACGCCAGCGAGAATGAGCTGGTGGTCCGACTTACCCTCTTTTGCGGGAAGGCTGCCACGGCGGCCCGCAGCTTGTCCCAGCCGGCTTTCGGCGAAACGGTGGTCGCCGGCTTGCTGGCCATGTATCTGTCCGACCCGAAGACCGAGGCGCCAAGGGCCAAACGGCTGAAATACGCGTTGCTGGCAGGCGCCGGCGGCTATACCCGCTTTCTTTATAATCTCTGCCGCCTGCTGCGGCGGCAGGGTATTCTGTGATAAGGGCTGGGACTGCGATGGAAAATTGGCCGGAGT
>JAEZLU010000015.1 GCA_023415075.1 Bacillota bacterium | reverse complement strand
CCCCAGCAGGACGCTGATGGCGGTGGCCAGGCCAGAAACCCGCAGGGTCATGAAGATTACCTGATATATTTCCTCGTCGCCGCCGAGGAGGAGCAGGAGGGCCTGCAAGAAGCCCTGCCAGATGTCGTACATGGTCAACCCCGTTTACTCGAATGTCTTTCCGGGCGCGGCCGGGGTCAAAAAACGGCAGCTAAGGGCCTCGCCGCTTCGCTACCTATTTGTCCGGTCATTCCTGTACAGTAGCTTTCGCTAATTGTCAGTATTTTTCCTCTACGGTTGCCGCAAAATGGCAAAAAAACTCCCGGCCGCAGCAGGGGCCGGGAGCGGTGGCTATTTGAAGTTAACGGCAGGGTTGACGCAGGCCGCCAGAGGCTTGCCGGCCAGCCCAGCCAGCAGGTTGTCGGCGGTAAGCTGGGCCATGGCGACGCGGGTTTCAGTGGTGGCGCTGCCGATGTGGGGCGTGATGAGGAGGTTTGGCTGACTGAGGAGTGGATGATCGCCCGGCAGCGGCTCGGGGTCGGTGACGTCGAGGGCGGCGTAGGCGATCCGCCGGTCGGCGAGGGCCTCGATGAGGGCTTCGGTATCGACGATCGGCCCGCGGGCGGCGTTGATGAAGTAAGCTGTCGGCTTCATTCTGGCGAACTGGTCCCGGCCGAACAAGCCACGGGTCGCGGCTGACAGCGGTGTGAGGACGACGACGAAATCGGCCTCGGCCAGCAGGTCGTCAAAGGCCCGGTAGACGGCACCGAGAGCCTGCTCGTCCGGCCGGCAGCTGCGGTTGTGGTAGACGACCCGCATCCCGCAGGCGACGGCCCGGCGGGCGACGGCGGCGCCGATCTGGCCCATGCCGACGATGCCGAGGGTTTTGCCGTGAAGCTGGACACCGAAGGGAAAGTGCTGGCCGGTCGGCCACTTGCCGCTGCGCACGTAGTTCCAGCCCTCATGGATGCGGCGGGCGGCGGTCAGAAGAAGGCCGAACGCCAGCTCGGCCGTCGTCTCGACAAGCACGCCCGGGGTGTTGCCGAAGGGTATCCCCCGGCGGTTGCAGGCGTCGATATCAATGTTGTCGTAGCCGACCGCGGCCTGGGCGATGATCCTGAGGCGGGGAGCATGGGCCAGCAGTTCTTCGTCCACCCGGACGTTGTTAAACGGGATAAAGCCCTCGGCCGTCTGCAGCCATTCGTACAAAAGCGGCCGGGGTATTGGCGACGGATCGTCCCACAGTTTGATGTCGCAGGCGGCGGCCATGCGGGCATAGGCAGGCTCCAGCAGCCGGGAAACCATCACTATCTGATATTTGCTCATTATTATCTCTAGCCCTCCTTTTATGTCTCGGCTTTATCGGCGCCGTAGCTTTCCACCAGGACTTCCTCAATAAGGCGGTGGGCCCGCTCGAGGTGAAGCGCCATCGCTCTGCGGGCAGCCACGCCCTGGCGCTTTTCGATGGCTTTGATGATGGCGTCATGTTCGGCCAGGATGAGGTCGTAGCCCGACGGTTTAGATTTGTGGCTGCGGTTGGCTTTGATCATTTCGGTGTACAAGTCGTGCAGGTGACTGATGACCGAGATTATTGTGGCGTTTTTGGCGGCTTTGGCGATAGCGTAGTGGATAGCGTAGTCGGCCGCCGCCGTTTCCAGGCCGGCGGCCACCGCCGCCTGCATTTCCCGGTAGGCGGCCTTGATGGCGACGATATCCTCGGGCGTTGCCCGCGAAGCGGCCAGGGTGGCCACTTCGGCTTCGAGAATTTTCCGCACTTCCATCAGTTCGAGGATGGCCGCCTTTTCGCCGCCCAGGAGGGCGGTAAGCGGCTCGACCGGGCCGACGCTCCGCGCCCGCCGGACATAGGTGCCGCCGCCCCGGCGGGTGGTCACCCAGCCTTCGGCTTCGAGCACGGCGAGCGCTTCCCGCACGGTGGTGCGGCTGACGCCGAATATCTCGGCCAGCCGTTTTTCCACCGGCAGCTTGTCGCCATAGCCGAACTCGCCGCTTTTAATCATTGCTTTGAGGCGGCGGAGAATTTCTTCGGATAGTTTGACCCGTTCAATCTTTTCAAGCATAGGCCCTCTCAGTCCATGGCATATTGACGATCTTTATTAGTTCACAGGATATTGCCGCCGTCAAACGGCAGCGCAGCCGGCGCCGAGACAACTTCCATGAATTTGCTTTCCTTGACCAGCGGGATGAGGTTTTCGGAAACGGCAATCTCGTCAAGGGCGACCGGGTTTATTATTCAGGCTACGGTGACGTTTTCCTTGTCCAGGCGGTTGCAGGTCTTGATGCAGGCCCGGAAGACCTGACGGTCATTTTTGAGAACCATCGGGATTTTGACGCTCACGGGAACAGTCGAGGTGAGCGAGTTGGGGTAGATGTTCATTGGGGGCCTTCTTTTGAACAGTCGTCAGGGCATCCTGGTGATGCAGAACTGTTCGTCGTGCCCGAGCACTTCGGCCTTGGTCAGTTTGCCGGAAGCCACCGCCAGGATTTCCCGGTATATTTCCTCGCCCACTTCCTGCAGCGATCTTTCGCCGGTGATTACCGTGCCGGCGTTAATGTCGAGGTTTTCCTGCATTCTGGCATAGGTCCGCGGGTTGCCGGTAATCTTGATGACCGGTACGCCCGGAAAACCGGACGGCGTGCCGCGGCCGGTCGGGAAGCAGACGATCTGGGCGCCGGCGGCCGCCTGGCCGGTGGTCACTTCGCCGTCATGACCGGGGCCGTCTAAAAGCAGCAGGCCTTTCTTGGTAGGGCCGTCGCCGTATTTGAAAACCTCGACGAACTGGGCATTGCCCGACTTTTTCATGCCGCCGAGCGATTTTTCGACGACGCTGGACAGACCGCCGTCGTAGTTGCCTGTGGAGATAAGGTTTTTGCGCTTCTCGTTCGTCGATTCGCGGGTCTGGCGCTTGAGCCGTTCTTCCATCGCCCCGATGACCCGGAGGATGTCCTGGGCCACCTGTTCGTTGGCGGCCCGGCGGGCCAGAATGTGTTCGGTGCCGATAAGCTCGGTGAGCTCGGTCAATATGGAGGAGCCGCCCTGGGCCACAAGTTTGTCGGAGGCCAGGCCGAGGGCGGGATTGGCCACCAGGCCGGAGGTGGTGTCCGAGCCGCCGCAGTTGAGGCCGATCATGAGTTCGCCGGCGTCAACCTCCTCACGCCGCTCGAGCGATACTTGCTGAAGCATCCCGCGGGCGTAGCGGGTGCCGGTTTCGATGGCCTTTAGCGAGTCGCCGACGTCCTGGATGATGACGGTTTCGATATGCTTGCCGGTGGAAGCGATGCCCTGAGCAAGCTCGTGGGGGGTAAAGCGCTCGCAGCCGAGGCCCACAACGACAACGGCGGCAAAGTTGGGGTTGCGGCCGATGCCGATGAGGGTTTTGGCGGTTATCTCCAAATCCTCGCCGACCTGGCTGCAGCCGACGGGATGGCTGAAGTGAATGGCCCCGGGAACGTTTTGGGCGATACGCTGGGCCACCTTGGCCGCGCAGAAGACCGAAGGGATGATGGCGATATGGTTGCGTACGCCTACGGCGCCGTTTTCCCGCCGGAAACCGAGGAACTTGTCAGCCATCTATTTCAGCCCCCTGTCGCAATACATATTGTGGTTATGTATCCAGCCGCCTTTTTTGAGGGGGCCTTTCATCCTGCCGATCTCTTCGCCGTACTTGAATACACTTGCGTCCTGTCCTAAATCGGCAAGGGCGAACTTGTGACCGAAGGGAATGTTTTCGATAACCTCAACCCGGTACTTGCGGCCGCCGTCTTCGGCCACCAGGCAGACGTCGCCGGCAGCCAGATCGCTCAAAGCGACGGCTACATTGTCTTTCTGGTCGAGAACCAGGGCTGTTTTGCCGTCAGCCAGGCCGGCAAACTCCAGTTCACTCATTTTCTCACCTGCTTATTAGATTTATGGGTAAATAAAAGATAGCTACGGCTGTCCGTCGCCGTTAGTCGGCATTTGTCTGGTAGTCAGACAACTTTTGGTTAATATTGTATCTTTTTGTTAGGGTTGGCTACTACGCCGCGTTTTTGGCCTTACCGTTATCTCAGTAATACCATTTACCGGCAAGCATTGTCAATAGCTGTTTGGGGGATGTACGCCAATGCCGCAGTATTTTGGTACGACTATTCTGAATTTTTTTCGCGTCCTGCAGGATTTTGGCAGCGGCTCCAGGAATATACTGCAAAAAAGTTGTCTGGCAACTATACAAACCGGCGGTTCAGGGAAGTCTCGGCGCAGATACTTTCACGGCTAATTCTTGATATTCAGGCTGGGAGGTATGAGTAAGCAATGGCAAATGCGTTCGAAACCTGGGGCAAGAAGTATGGACTTATTCTGGGCATTTTGGTCGGCTTGGTCATCTGGTTTTATCCGGTACCGCCGGCGATCACCGTGACCCAGCACAAGCTGCTGGCCATCTTCGGCGGCGCGGTTATTCTCTGGATTACCATCGGCGTAAACTTCGCCGTCAGTTCGATCATAACAACCTGTCTGCTTTATTTCTGGGTAGGCAATCTGACCGGGCAGGTAAAAGATGGCGTCCTTGTCCGCAGCACTGACTTTGCCCTCAGCCAATTCGCCGGCGCCTCGTTGTGGCTTTTGGTGACAGGGTTTGTGATTTCAATCGCCATGACCAAGACCGGGGTGGCCAAGCGCCTGTCGCTGCATATGATCCGCCTGCTGGGCCGGACCCCGTTCGGAGCTATCATGGCCGCGTCGCTGACAAACTACCTTGTGGCCCCGGTCACCCCCGCCAATACCGCCCGGACGGCGGCGATGCTGCCAATCATCCAGGGGATAGCCGCCGCCTATGACGCCGTGCCGGGCAAAAGCAATTTCGGCCGGGCAATTGCTTTGTCGGCGGCTTTCGGCGGCAATATAACCGGCTCGGCTTTTCTTACAGGCACGATTGCCAACCCGGCAGCTCTGAGTGCAGTTATCGCCGCGGTCGGCACGTCGGCCTACACAAGCTGGAGCTTCTGGGCCCTGGCCTCGGCGCCGACCAACTTCGTCATTCTCTTCATCACCGCCTGGCTGCTTTTGAAACTATTCCCGCCTGAGGTCAAGGAGATTCCCGGCGGCATAAGCTATGTGGCCCAGGAGTTAAAAACGATGGGGCCGATGTCCTGGCCGGAAAAAAGGGCTATCCTCTACTTCCTTATCGCCCTGGGTCTGTGGGCCACCGACAGGCTGCACGGCCTCAACGCGACGATGATCGCTTTTCTGGTGTCGGCCCTGATTTATTTCCCGCGCATTGGCGTGCTCGACTGGCGGGAGAGCCAAAATCAGCTGCCCTGGGAGTTGTTCATGTATTTTGGCGGCGTGCTTACCCTTGGCGACGCTCTCATGAAGTCAAAAGCCATCGAATTTGTAATAAAGGGTGCTCTCTCCTCGCTCGGTTTGCAGGCCATCCCCGAGACCACCCTCCTTTTCCTGCTGATCGGTTTCACTATTTTCAGCCATATAGTCTGGTCGACTACCACCGCGATGGCCGGAGTCATGCTGCCGATCTATGTAGGCATCGCCCAGGCGATGGGTTTCGATGTCGCCCGCTTCTGCCTGCCGCTGTGCATCATGATCGGCTACGCCCTCTTTCTGCCGTTCAATACTATGGGCAATATAATTTTCCTCGGTACCGGTTTTTACACCGTGAGCGAACAGCTCAAGGCCTCGCTCATTCTGGGGGCAATAATCTGGGGCCTGTGGATCATCACCGCCCT
>JAEZLU010000011.1 GCA_023415075.1 Bacillota bacterium | reverse complement strand
ATATTCGGGGCGCCGCCGCCATTGGTAATGGCGTAATGGATGCGGGCCTGCTCATGAATGTGCTCGCGCAGGTAATTGGCGCCGACATTCATGAGCTCCACGGCGTCGAGCGCGCTCCGCCCCATGTGGGGCGCAGCCGCGGCGTGGGCGGCAACCCCGTGAAAAAGGAACTCAACCGAGTTCATCGCTAATGTGCTGGCGTGCGACAGGGCGTTGAAGCTGGCCGGATGCCAGTACAGGCTGGCGTCGAGATCGTCGAAAACCCCTTCTCTGGCCATGAACACTTTACCGGCGAGCGTTTCCTCGGCCGGGCAGCCGTAATAGCGTACCGTGCCGCCGAGGCCGCCGTCGATGGCCGCTTTGAGCGCCAGGGCCGCGCCCATACCGGCGGTCCCCAGGTGGTTGTGGCCGCAGCCATGGCCGGGCGCGCCGGCTTGGACCGGCGCATGTTTGTCGGCAACCTTGTTCGACAGGCCGGCCAGAGCGTCGTATTCGCCCATGATGCCGATGATCGGCCGTCCTTGGCCGTACTCGGCGACGACGGCCGTGGGGACGCTTTGCACCGGCTTTACGGTAAAGCCGTATTTTTTCAGCAAAGAGGCCTGCAAATCGGCCGCATATTTCTCGGCGAACGGTAGCTCCGGGTTGTCCCAGATTTTGCGGGCGATATCGGTCAGCATCGTCTTATTGTCGTCTATCCAGGCAAGCACCAGGCTTTTTTCCATCATTCTCCCTCCCGGCTGGCAAGCTTTCCGGTTATTTGGCGGCCCCGGCAGCGCTGCCGCTACTCTTGTCGTCAGCAAACGTCAGCGGCCGGTCGGGGCGGATGAAGAACCAGACGATGGCTCCCAGGGCTCCCGATATCGCCAGTAAGGTCAAGCCCCGGCTCCAGTCGCCGCTGGCGCCGATGAAGAAGGCGGTCAGGATGGGCCCCAAGGCGTTGCCCAGGTTGCCGCAAAAGCTCATCCAGCCTGTCATGCTGGCCGACCGCGGCCCGGCGATATCCTGGCAGGTGGCCCATAGGGCGACTTGGGCGGTGGCGATGCCGGCCATCGAGACCATCAGGTAGATAATCATCAGCGTGAGGTCTTTCTCCATGGCCCCGAGGTACAGGAACAAGGCGCTGGCCAGAAAGCCGCTGATGGCAAAGGGCACGCGGGCAATGCGCGGCGAGTTGGTTTTCTTGTAGACGAAATCGGCTATCTGGCCCATGACCAGCACCATGGTGAACATCGACAGCCACGGCAGCGAAGCCAGCCAGCCCATCTTGGTCAGGGATATCTGGCGGGTGTTCATCAGATATGTAGGCAGCCAGGTGTTGTAAAAGCTCTGGATCAAGATAAGCAGGAAGTACTGCCCACCCAGCGCCCAAAACTCGTATTTGCCCATGAAAAGCTGCCAGTCCTGCCAGGAAACGTTTTTAACCACCTTGGTTTCGATGCCTTCGGAGATGCATTTCAGCTCGGCTTCGTTTATCCGTGGATGCTCGGCCGGCACATCGCGGACATAGGTGTACCACAACCAGGCGATCAGCAGGTTGGCGGCGCCGAAACTATAAAAAGACCATTCCCAGCCGAAGTTTTCGACAATCCAGGCGGTGAGCGGCTTGCCTATGAGCGAGGCGCAATACATCGAGCCGAGCAGGATGCTGCTGGCCCGGGCCTTTTCAATTTTCGGGAACCAGTTGTTGATTGTCAGGATGGAGGCGGGCCAGTCGGCCGCCTGGCCGATTCCCAGCATAACCCTGAATAGTATAAGCAGAGGTATGACGCTCATAACCGGCGGCATCAGGATGGTGACAACCGACCACCAAACGCAGGCCAGCAGCAGGCCTTTACGCGAGCCGATCTTTTGCACCCAGACTCCGGCGGGAAGATTGGCGAAGGCATAAGCCCAATAGAATGAGGACAGAATCAGCGACATTTCCATCATCGAGAAGCCGAACTGTTTTTGGATGACCGGCGCACTTACCGCCAGCGTCGTCCGGTCGAGCTGCATCAGCAGCGTCATCGGCGATATGACGCCAAACAGGATGAACCAACGGACTTTTGTAGGTTTCACAATACCCCTTCCTTTCGTGGATTATCGAAAATAAAAGGCGAACAGCCTTCATCCTTGTCAGGCGGGGGGAGGCATCGCTGCTGAACGGCGCTTCAGGCCAAGCGGGTCTTGGCTTTTTTGAACTTCTCCACAAAGGCTGCGCCGTAGCCGACAATTTGGTCGACAATGGCCTTGCCCCTCTCGCTTGAGGCCGCGTAGGGGTTGCCCAACACGCCGATGGGCGACAGCTCTTCCATGTTAAAGAATACGCCGGCCTGGGTATCGCCCACGGCGACTTTTGCCATGCCGGCGATGGGCAGACCGGCCCATTCTTTGGTGTTTATGGCTTTTATCAGCAGATCCATCCGCATATCTTCGGGGAACAGGTGCATCATGACGGAGGTTAGCGGCTCGGCACCATGGCCCGACGGATTGAAATCGGCGCCGTACAGCTCTTTTTTGAAGTCGTCCGGCAGGCACTGCCACAAGTCCAGCGAGCCGACCATGAGCTTCTTCTCCCGCCGCACGGCTCGCGCTACCTGGTCGATCAGGGGCGCGTTGCCGGCATAGCCGTTTAGGCAGACGATCCGGGAAACACCGTGCTCGCACAGGCACTCAAAAATATCGCCGATTATGCTTACCATGGTCTGGGGCGAGAGGGAAATGGTGCCGGGAAAACCCCGGAAATACTCGGAGTACCCGAAAGGAATAACCGGCAGGCAGTACGAGTCTGTCTGGCGGGCGATCCGCCTGGCAATTTCGTGGGCGGCCAGGTAATCGCCGGTCGGCGAATGGGGGCCATGCTCCTCCATCGAGCCGAACGGCACCAGCACTACCGGGTCGCGGGCGAAAACGCCGGCAATCTCTTTCCAGGTCATATGCTGCAGTTCGCATTTCCCGTTCAATGGCGACACTCCCGTTATTCAAAATAAGCCGCGGCTTTGCTCAGGGCGGCCAGCGATTTCCCGGCCGCCAGCTGGCGTTTTGTCGCCGGCTCGCCGTTTTGTTTTTCGATGGCCCGCTCGCCGTATTCCCTGGCGACGGCCGGATTGAGCACAAGGACGCCGTCGTCGTCAGCCAGTACCAGGTCGCCCGGATTGATGGTCACGCCGTCGACGCTGACCGGGACGTTGATCTGGCCTTCCAGGCCGAGAATACGGGTCGTAAGCGGGCTGACCCCGGAGGAATAAACAGGCAGCTTAAGCTCTACCAGCGCCTGGTAGTCGGTTATCCGCCCGCTAAGGACAACGCCGGCGACGCCCCTGAGTTTGGCGGCGTAGGCCACCATCTCGCCAAAACAGGCGCGCCTGTCGTCGCCGGCTGTTTCGATGACCAGCACGTCGCCGGGCTGAACGAGGTCCAGCGACTTGTGGACCGCCGTCGAGTCGACATGGGGAATGCGCACAGTCACGGCGTTGCCGACGAACCTGATGGGGCGAAACAAGGGCTGAAGGTCGGTGATAAAGCCGAAATCGGTCATGTGGCCGACCGTCGACGTGCATACCGACTGATAAAGCTTCAAAAGCTCCGGCGGTACTCCCTGGATTCTTTCCTTGACGATAAACATTTCGGCGACCCCCAATTGCAATTTCTTCTTAAACGGCGCCAGACGCTTTTTATCCTCCGGGGCGCTCCCCGGCAGCACCGGGCGGGGTTCCTTTCCGGCTATAGGTGACCCGGTAGCTCCAATTGCCGGGCTTGACATAATATTCGGAGTAGCAGATAGGTTTGTATAGCGCGTCGTAAGAGAATCTTTTTACGGACATCACCGATTCGCCGGCGGCGATCGCCAGCATTTTCGCGACAAGACCGTCGGCCGTGGCGACCGTGATTTCTTCCTCGACAAATACGTCCGCCAGGCCGAAGGCGTTCTCCAGCAAATGCCGAATTGACATAAAATCGCCGCCGGCCTTGATCTTTTCACTGTCCAGCGCCGCCGGCAGATAATGGTTCAAATAGAAAATGGCTTCGTCTTTGGCGTGCCGCAGACGCGACACATACACGACAGGGCTGCCTGCCGGCAGATGGAGGGCGGCGGCAATTTTAGCGTCGGCGAGTATCGTCTGCACGCCAAGGGTGGTACAGCGCAAGCCGTTCCAGTTATAAATGTACTGCGAACTAAAGCCGCCCATTGATTCCATGGGGGGGCTGCCGGGTTTCCAGTCGGCCACGAAGGTACCCTTGCCGGCTTTGCGGACGATCAAGCCGGCATTTTCGAGCTTGCCGAGAGCCTGTTTTATCGGCGCCCGGCTCACACCGTAGATGCTTTCCATTTCCAGTTCGGTCGGCAGCTGACTTCCCGGCGAATAGAAGCCGGTCTTGATTTTGTTCCAGATGTCCTCAAACACGCGCATATACAGCTGGGTTGGTCTGGGTGCGTTCATTCAGCTACTCCTTTACGGGGTTTTCAACAGCAAATAGTATAATGTTTCAGCAAAAGATTATAATAATATATTCTTTTATCATATTATAGCGCCGCCTCCAAAAAATGTAAACAGCAGTTGAGCCAAGTTGGGGGCGCAAAAAAAAGCCTCCCGCGAGGGGAGGCCTTTCTGTTAGTTGTTGCCCATTATGTGTTTGACGAACTGCTGGGCGACGCGGCCGGAGCGGCCGGAGTGGGACATTTCCCAGCGGAGGGCCAGTTTCTTGAGCTCGTCGGCCGGCAGGTCGACGGCGTGTTTTTTGGCGATGGCTTCAACTATCTTGAGGTATTCGCTCTGGTCGGGGGCCGGGTAGGTGAGGATGATGCCGAAGCGGTCGGCCAGCGATATTTTTTCGTGGACCGAGTCGAGGGAGTGGATATCCTGGCCGCCTTCGCGGTCCTGCCAGCTTTCGCGGATGAGGTGGCGGCGGTTGGAAGTGGCGTAGATGAGGACGTTGTCGGGTTTGGCTTCGACGCCGCCCTCGATGGCTGATTTGAGGTGCTTGTACTCGGTCTCGTTTTCTTCGAAGGAGAGGTCGTCAAGGAAGACGATGAATTTCTGGCTGCGGCCGCGGAGGGCATCGAGGATCTGATGGAGGTGGCGCAGCTGGTGCTTGGAGACCTCGACCAGCCGGAGGCCCTGGCCGAAGTACTGGGGGATGAGGGCTTTGACGCAGGAGGATTTGCCGGTGCCGCGGGCGCCGACGAGGAGGATGTTGTTGGCCGGGCGGCCGGCCAGGAAGGCTTCGGTGTTCTGGCGGAGGACGCCTTTTTGGTAGTCGTAGCCGACGATGTCTTCGAAGGAGCTGTCGTCAGGGTGCTTGATGCCGGCGAGGCCGCCGGTTTCGTCCCAGCGGAAGGCGGCGAAGCCGGCCGCTTTGCCGCAGCCGTGGCGGCTGTAGTAGTCGACGAGGAGGTCGGCAAGTTCGCGGTCGCCGGCCGGGCCGAGGAAGGCGTCTCGCAGGGCGGCGAAGGCCGGCTGGGCGTCGGCGGCGGTGGGACTGAAGCCGCCGATGAACGCGGCGGCGGGGTGGGCCGGCACGGTCCGGGCGAAGGGGCGGAGAAGGGCCAGGTCGTGCAGGAGGGCCCGCGTGAGGCCGTCGCCGATGTGGCCGCCGGTTTTGCCGACGGTGGTGCTGAAGGCGTTTTCGTCCTGGGCGATGAGGTGAATGAGGTAGGCTGGCCACAGGTCGCCGGCCAGGCCGAGCTGCTCGGCTTTGGCGACAAGGCCGGCCGCGAGCTCGAAGCCGGTTTCGCCGGCGGCGCCGGCCGCGAGGGCCTGCATTTTCTGGACGAGGCCGTCTTTTAAAAGGCCGCGGTAGATGATGAGGTTGGACAGAGGCTGGGAACCGGCCATCAGGATTCCTCCTTGGACAGGGGCAGTTGGTTTACAGTTTGCGTAAAGATTTACCCCGAAATATATCTATATTGTATACAGTATACGCACGGCACGTACTCGCTGTCAATAGGTTGGCGAGATAATAAACAAAAAGGCCGGAAGGGAGAGGGGGCTGGGCGGGACGTGGGGGAAAGAAAAGCCGCCGGCGATAACCGGCGGCGATGGGGGTAAGGCGGGAAGACCGGCGGGTCAAAGGATGGACAGGTCGCGGAGGACGGCCTTGGCGATGTCGCGGGCTTTGCCGCCGCTGGCACCGTCGGCCGCCTGGATGTTGACGGCGAAGTAGTAGCGGCTGCCCTGCTTTTCGACGCAGCCGACGAACCAGCCCAGGGTCCATTTGCCGTTGTCCAGGCTGGAGCCGGTCTTGCCCATAAGCCGCAGGCCGTCCTGCTCGGACAGGGTGATGTTCCGGGCGACGATGGCGACATTTTCGGCGGCTACCGGCAGCCGGCCGGTATACAGGCTGTGGAGCAGGTCGACCTGCTCGCGGGCCGATATTTTCAGTGACGACCCCAGCCAGAAGGTGGTGAGGCCGCCGGAGATGTCGCGGTTGCCGTAGGCGAATTTGTCGAGGTAGGCCTGCATCCGCTCGGCGCCGACGCGGCCGGCCAGTTCCTGGTAGTACCAGACGACCGAGTCGCGGGTGGCCGAGGCCAGCGTCTGGTCGCGGTTCCAGGCCGGGAAGGAATACTGGGTGCCGTTCCATTTGATGAGGGTGTTGACATCTTCCTGGTCGAGAACGCCGGTTTCCAGGCCGATGAGCGAGTTGTATATTTTGAAGGTGGAGCAGGGCGACAGGGGCTGGCGGCTTTGCGGCTCGTTGTAGATAAGGTAACGGTCGGCGGCCTCGTCGTAGAGGACGAAGGTGCCGGTGTAGCCCTGGAAGTGGCGGTCAAGGTCCGGCCGCTCAACACAGTCAGCGGCGCCGGCGTAGCCGCCGGGGACGAGGCCGAAGGCGACAAAGGTCAAGAGGGCGATCAGCAGGCGTTTCATGTTAAGACCTCCTATGGTTAAACTGTTCATGTTTTTATAGTAGGTGATTTTCGCCGGCGATTAAATAGCGGCCGGCTTACAGTTTCCTTATAGATGGAAAGAAGCTGCCAGGCGTCCGGCAGCTTCTTTTTGCTAGTATTCGAGTATGCAGCCGCGGCCGCGGCGGATTTTTATCAGGTTGCCGTAAGGGCCGAGTTTTCGCCGCAGGCGATAGATGAGGACGCTCAGTTCTTCGACGCCGACTTCCGGCAGGGCGCAGTCGGCGGCGTAGCGCTCGGGCCAGACGGCGGCCCGGATATCGCCGTAGCTGACAAAACGGTTGCGGTGGCTGTAGAGGGTTTCAAGGAGCAGCCACTCTTTGGCCGACAGGGCCACTGTCGTGTCGGCGACGACGAGCTCCATTTTGGCGAGGTCGAC
>JAEZLU010000004.1 GCA_023415075.1 Bacillota bacterium | reverse complement strand
GGCTCGATCACCGGTCCCCCCTCGCCTTTGGGGCGGAAGACCTTGCCGTCGAAGCCTGTGGCGATTACGGTAACCCGCACTTCATCCTGGAAGGTTTCGTCGATGACCGCCCCGAAGATGATGTTGGCTTCGGGGTCGGCGGCGCGGGCGATAATCTCGGCCGCCTCGTTGACTTCGAACAAGCCGAGGGAGTTACCGCCGGTGATGTTGAGCAGCACGCCGCGGGCGCCCTCAATCGAGGTTTCGAGAAGCGGGCTCTTGATGGCCGCCTCGGCGGCGGTGACGGCCCGGTTGTCGCCGGTGCCGATGCCAATGCCCATGAGGGCCGAGCCGGTTTCTTCCATGATGGTCTTGACGTCGGCGAAATCGAGGTTTATGAGGCCGGGTACGGCGATGAGGTCGGATATGCCCTGCACGCCCTGACGGAGTACATCGTCGGCGATGCGGAAGGCTTCAATGATCGGAGTACGCTTGTCCACCACCTGCATAAGTCGGTCATTGGGTATGGTGATAAGAGTGTCGACTTTTTCCTTGAGTTTGGCAATGCCGCGCTCGGCCTGGGTCTGACGGCGACGGCCCTCGAAGGTGAAAGGCCTGGTGACGACGCCCACGGTGAGCGCGCCGACCTCTTTTGCGCATTCGGCGACGACGGGCGCGGCGCCGGTACCGGTACCACCGCCCATGCCGGCGGTGATGAATATCATATCCGCCCCTTTGAGGGCTTTTAGTATTTCTTCCCGGCTTTCCTGAGCGGCTTTTTCACCGATTTCGGGGTTTGCACCAGCCCCGAGGCCTTTGGTCAGTTTTTCGCCGATCTGGATGCGGTAGGGAGCCTGAGACAAGAGGAGCGCCTGGCCGTCGGTGTTGATGGAGATAAATTCGACGCCCTGCAACCCCGCGGCGATCATGCGGTTGACGGCGTTGTTACCACCGCCGCCGACGCCGATGACTTTTATTGCCGCAAATTGGTCTAGATCCATGTCAAACTCAAGCATGAACAAAACTTCCTCCTTGTTACCACGAATGACTGACTTATATATACTCTTTGAGCTTGCGAAGGAAGGAACGCAGCGAGCCGCCGTCAACCACCGGCTCCAGGGGGACCTCTTGGGCAGCGTACTGGAGAAGGCTGAAGGCGGCGAGGCTGCCGGGGTGGGCGTATTCCGGCGGCATGGTCGCCACCGTAAGGGCCGGCTGGATCGGCAGGGCGAATATTTTCTCCACCCGCTCGACGAGGCTCGGCAAAAGGGTCGCGCCACCGGTCAGCAAAATCTTGGCCGGTTGGTACCGGGTCCGGGCCGGCTCCAGATATAGGTAGAGGAGTGATGCTATTTCCTCGACCCGGCTTTCGACAATGGTGCTGAGAAAGTCGTAGGCAACCTGTTTGTCGGTGGTGCCATAGTCGTTGCAGTCCAGGACAACTTCGCGTCCGCTTAGGGTTCTGTCAAGTCTGGCATAATAGCGTTTGATTTCTTCGGCGTGGATGAAGCTGACGTCAAGGCCCTGCATAATGTCGCCGGTGATGTAGTCACTGCCGAGGGGTATCGAGACCGACATGGCAATTTGGCCGCCGCTGTAAACGGCAGCATCGGTAAGGCCGGCGCCGATATCCATGAAAAGGCAGGCGGTTGGGTCGGCCGTCGTCAGGATAGAGCCGCTGACGATAGCATTGGCCATGATGCCGGCGACGACAAGGTTGCGCTTGGCCAAAGCTGCCGTCAATTCCTCGGTCGTGGCCCGCGGAACGGTGACAATGTGAGCTTCGACATCAATACGGGACCCTTGTTGGCCAAGCGGCGCTGCGGTTTCCCGCCGGCCGTCGAGCCAGTAGCCTGTCGGCAAAACATGCAGAGCCCGCTGGTCGTCCTCGACGGCGACGATGGTCGCAGCCCGGCAGGCCCGCTCGATGTCGCCGGTTGTTACGACGCCCGAGGCGGTAGTAATGCTGCCAATGCTGTTCTGAGAAGCAAGGTCCATACCGCCAATGCCCAGATAGATGTTTTCCCGCGGTACGGCTGCGGCCATTACGGCGCAGTCAACGGCACTCTCAATAGCCGCCGCCAGAGCATCAGCATCAGTCACCGCGCCTTTGGCGAGACCGGCGCTGGGGACGGAGCCGCTGCCTTTTACTAGGACTTTGCCGCCTTCGACGGCTGCTGCCAGCACTTTAACCGAACTGGTGCCTACATCAACCCCTAGTATAGATTTGCCGGCCATGTTTGTCCCTCTTAGCATATATTGTGGTTCCCTTTCAGTTATGTTTCAACATGTTGGACATTTTTCCTTTTTTGGGCGAAAAAAATTTGTCAACTAATTATAAAGACTCACTTTTTCACTATGAAAGTCGTTGCCGTTCAGAAGCCCCCAGACGCAAGGCGCACCGGAGGATGTGCCGCGACGGCGTACACGGGACGTACGCCGAGCAAACATCCGAGAAGTAACGCAGCAGGTGGGGGCTTATCAACGGCTATGGTTATTTTTTTAAGAAGTAGCGGCGGATTATGGCAAGATTCTGGAATATCCTCAGCCCGAACGCCAACAGGGC
>JAEZLU010000305.1 GCA_023415075.1 Bacillota bacterium | reverse complement strand
TTGATCCGCCCCGGCCAGAAGACGGCGGCCGTCAGCGGCAGGAAGATGCCGGCCCCCCTGAGGCCCATCGACAGGAAGTTCCATTCGAGAACAAGCGAGCGCAGGTTGCCGAAGCTGAAGAGGGCCGCTGCCGCCGTGACGGCGAGGACTATGGCCCGGTTGAGCCAGAGGCCGGCCCGCGGTCCGCTCGCCGCCGACCACTTGCCGCAGATGTCGCAGGTTAGCATGGTGCCGACGCCGAGGGCCAACCCGGCCGCCGAGCCGACGGCGGCCAGCAGCAGGGCGCCTATGGCCACGCCGCCCAGCCAGGGCGGCAGGTACTGGAGGATGAAGAGCGGCAGGGCTTCGATCGGCGCGATGTCGGGGTGATGGAGGCGCATGAACATGCCGACCATGACGGCCGGCAGGCCGGTTGGCAGGGTGATGAGGGCGGCGACGACGGCGCCGCGGCGGGCCGTTTCGGCGTCGCGGGCCGCGTAGACGGCCTGGATGTAGGTCTGGGTCGAGAGGGTGCCGACGATGAGCGACAGGCCGCTGCCGGCGTCGACCCAGAAGCCGCGGCCGAAGAGGCTGAACCAGGGGAAAGCCGGGAAGGCGGCCGTATAGCCGCCGATTCCGCCCATCTCCCGCCAGGTCACCCAGCCGACGGCGGCCAACATTATCAGGATGAGCAGGGTTTTGACAACGCCGACCAGGCCGGTGCCCCAAACGCCGCCGAAGAAGACATAGACGATGACTAGCAGGAAGACGAAGCCGGCAGCCTGGGCGGGGTCGAGGGCGAAGATGGCGGTGATCAGAGGCACGGCGGCTAGGATGTTGGCGACCAGGCTGAAGAAGATGCCGGCCGAGGAGGCCAAACTGGTGAGCGGGCCGGCCGCCGGCCCGTAGCTCACGACCAGGAACTGGGGAATGGTCTCGAGGCCGGTGACTCTGAGCGGCCGGGCATAGAAGAGGGCCAGGGCCAGGAGGGCCAGGCCGGCTCCCAAGGTGAACCACCAGGCCGACAGGCCGACGGTGAAGGCCAACTGGGCCGTGCCGACGGTGGAAGCGCCGCCGATCATCGTGCCAATTATGGTGCCGGCCACCAGGGTGACGCCCGAGCGGCGGCCACCAACGGCGAAATCGGCGGCGGTCCTGACTTTGCGGGCGGCCCCCAGGCCGACGACGGTAACGATAAGCAGGGTGATAACGAGTCCGTAAATATGCTGGGCTGTAAACACCAACGGTCAGTCACCTCACCGGATTTCCTTCGGCACGGCGGCGACCGTTTCCTGCCGGTAGCCCTTTTGCCGACGGCGGTATTCGAGCAGATCGAGGAAGGCTTCCAGGCGGGTTACGAGACCGGCGTCGCCGGTCTGTTCGTCGACGGCCAGCGACAGGACGGGGATGCCTTCGGCCGCGCTGACCGCCGGCAGGATGTTTTTGGCGATTACTTCCGGCATGCAGGTGAAGGGAAAGAGCTGGATGATGCCGTCGAAGCCGGCACGGGCCAGCCTGACGGCGTTGCCGACACTTTTTACGCCGTGGCCGCCGACCGAGTGGCCGAGATAGGGCCCGGCCAGCCGGAGAACTTCGGCCAGTTCGGCGGTGGCGGCTTTTTGTTTGAGCAGGTGGCCGCGGACGTAGTCGCCCAGGAGCATGGTATGGCGGACTTCGGCCCCCAGGTGGCCGAGCCGGCGGACGATGTCCTGGTTGACCAGCGGCTCGAGGGTGACATAGATTTCGCCGACCAGGCCCAGCCGCAGCGGCTGGCCGGGACGGGCCGGCAGTCTCGCCAGTTGCCGGCGGCAGTCGGTCGCGGCGGCTAGAACTACGTCCGGACGGTTGGCGGCGGCGACGGCGGCGACGGCGGCACGGGCCAGGCCGTCGACTTCGTCGGGGGCGGCGGCCCGCGGCCGGTGGAAACAGGCCTGGCGCTCGATGGCGTCAAGGGCGGTTAGCTTGGCGGCAGCCAGCCGGAAGGCCTGCCAGGTCTGCCGCCAGCCGCCGGCGGCGGCGATTCGCCGGGCGGCCCGCCAGGCGCTGGCCGGGGTGGGCTCGACGACGATGAGATCGAAGCGGTAACCGAGCTCAAGGAGGATTTCCCGCTGGATTTCCGGGTAGTAGCCCAGGCGGCAGGGGCCGAGGCCGCCGCAGGTGATAATGGTGTCGGCGCCGGCTTCGAGGGCCTGGATGAAGTTGCCGAGGCTCTGCTTGAAGGGCAAACAGACGGTTTCCGGCGAGTAGCGGGCCCCCAGCTCGCAGGTCGTCCTGCCGCCGGCCGGCGGCGGCAGGACCGCCCAGCCGGCCCCGGTCAGCAGCGTCTCCAGGATTATCGACAGCGTCCCCATATGGGGAAAGGTTATCTTCATCGCAGCCGCCTGCGGAGCATGTCGGCGAAGGCCTCCAGCCGGGTTACGAGGCCGGCCTCGCCGCTGTGTTCGTCGAGGGCCAGCGCCAGAAAGGGAATGCCGGCGGCCTCGGCCCGCCGCCGGAGGAGCTCGGCTATGAGCGAATCGGGCCCACAGGCGAAAGAGGACAGCAGGATCATGCCGGCCGGCGGCGCGGCGGCGGCCAGTTCGGCTAACGCCGCCTCGACCAGGGCGCGGCAGTGGTGCCAGTAGATGGCTTTCGGCAGGACGGCCTTGACTGCGCCTGCCGGCCGGTCCCAGACCGGAATAACCGCCAGGCCCAGGGCGGCGAGTTTGCCGGCGACGTCGAGGCTGAGGCGGCGGTCGCCGAGGATATAGGGGTAACCGACAAGGGCGATCCGCAGGTCGCCAACCGTCGCCGGCAAAAGCGGCGCCGGCTGCGAGGTCTGTCGCCAGGCCTGTCGCCAGGCGTACAGGCTGCAAAGCGGCGACCGGCCGAACACTTTGCCGACGCCGATGACGGCGGCCCACAGGCTGCGGCGGCCGCGGCGGCGGTCGACGGTAGGGGCGAGTAGCGGCGGCAGGCGGAAGGTGCTGCGCAGGAGGTCGGGTAGACCGATGATTTTCGGGCAGGCGTAGCCGGTGATGCCGCTGACGAGCCGCGGCACGAACAGGTAATCGACGCTGGCCCGCAGGCTGTCGGCGTGGCCGCAAAATACTTTGACAGGCAGGCAGACTTCGTCGGCCCGGCCGCCGGCGCCGATGATGGCGGCCGTCGTTTCGCCCGAGACAACGGCCTCGGCTCCCAGCCGTCGGAAGAAGGCCTCCCAGGCCGAACCGTAATAATAGTACAAGAGCCCGCGGGGAATACCGACCCGCATGGTCGCCCCCTCCCTTCCCCCCGGCCTGCGGTCGCCTGGCCGGGGCTAACTTTCTTATTGTGGGCGGCGGTGGTTTGCGTTATGTTAATGTGAAAAATTTAACGCTTTTTGGCCGGATTTTTGTTTTCATCCAGGCGGCGATGATGTATAATTGGTTTAACAATAGCTTTCTGACAAAACCGGGCAACCTGTTTTGAAGGAACAATATCCGGTCGTGGTCTGCAAGCAAGGGCCGAGAGCCTGCGCCCAGGATGGCGAAGTGTCCCGCGTGGCGAACATTTGCCTTCTTTTGCCCTTGCGCAGAAGAAGGCTATTTATTTTTCCGGAGGTGGTCGCATGGCCAAGCGGCTCGGCGTCATCGGCATCGTCATTCACGACCCCCGGCAGGTGGCCGAGCGGGTCAACACCCTGCTGTCGAGCTACGGCCATATCATCATCGGCCGCATGGGCATCCCCAAGCATGAGGCCAACGTAGGCGTAATCGCCCTCATTATTGAGGGTTCGACCGACGAAGTCGGCGCTCTTACCGGCAAACTGGGGAGCATCAGCGGCGTTACCGTGAAATCAGCCCTGACTGCGCAGAGTACACAGGAGGTGTAGAAAATGATTGCTGAAAAGGAACGCACTCCCGATTCGTTTATCGACGACGAGCTTATCCACCGTCTGCTGGCCGACGCGGCCGCCAAGGCCGGCGACCCTGACGAGGTCCGCGGCATCATCGCCAAGGCCAGGAAGTACCACGGCCTGACGGCGGCCGAGGTCGCGGTGCTGCTGGAGGTCAAGGACCCCGGGCTGCTGCGGGAGATGTACGCCGCCGCCGCCGCGGTCAAGGAGGCGATCTACGGCAAGCGGATCGTCCTGTTCGCCCCGCTGTATATTTCCAGCTATTGCGTCAACAACTGCGTCTACTGCGGCTACCAGCAGAGCAACAAGGAGCAGCTCCGCCGCAAGCTGACACTGGACGAGGTAAAGCGGGAGATCGAAATCATGGAGTCGCTGGGCCACAAGCGGCTGGCCCTCGAGGCCGGCGAGGACCCGGTGAACTGCCCGATCGACTATGTGACCGATGTCATTAAGGCGATTTACAGCGTCAAGGACGGCAACGGCAGCATCCGCCGGGTCAACGTCAATATCGCCGCGACGACGATCGCCGAGTATAAGAAGCTGAAAGAGGCCGAGATCGGCACCTATATCCTCTTCCAGGAGACCTACCACCGGCCGACATACGCCACCCTCCACCCCACAGGACCGAAGCACGACTACAACTGGCACACGACGGCGATGGACCGGGCGATGAAGGCTGGCATCGACGACGTCGGCATCGGCGTCCTTTACGGCTTGTACGATTTCAAGTACGAGACGGTGGCGATGTTCCTCCACGCCCAGCATCTTGACGAGACGTTCGGCGTCGGCCCGCACACCATTTCGCTGCCGCGGATGCGGCCGGCCGGCAGCGTCGATCTGAACAAATTCCCTTATCTGGTGAGCGACGAGGACTTCAAGAAGGTGATCGCCATCATCCGTCTGGCGGTGCCGTACACCGGCATGATCCTGTCGACCCGCGAGGAGCCGGGGCTGCGCGACGAGCTGATCACTTACGGCATTTCCCAGATCAGCGCCGGCTCGTGCACCGGCGTCGGCGGCTATCAGCAGGTGTATGAGGAGCATAACCGCTGCACGGGCTGCAACAACGGCCAGCAATTCGAACCGAGCGACCAGCGTTCGCCCGCCGAGATCATCCGCATGCTGTGCGACAAGGGCTTCGTGCCGAGCTACTGTACGGCCTGCTACCGCCAGGGGCGCACCGGCGACCGCTTCATGGCCCTCGCCAAGAGCGGCGAGATCCAGAATGTCTGCCTGCCGAACGCCCTTTTGACCTTCAAGGAGTATCTCTTAGACTACGCCGACGAGGAAACGAAGGCGGCCGGCGAGGCTCTTTTAAAACGCGGCCTGGCCGATATCCCCCAGGA
>JAEZLU010000222.1 GCA_023415075.1 Bacillota bacterium | reverse complement strand
CCCAGTTTGCCGATAGCCTCATCGGCCTCCTTAACGCCCTTCATGTCGCCCACCAGCGGCTTGGTCTGCTCCCAGGCCGCCTGGAGGTTGTAGAGGCCGCTTTCGGCCTGCGGCCAGTTCTCCTTATTAATGCCTTCGAACAGCGCGCCGGCAATCGCCTCGAGGTCATACAGCCGGTCGGGGGCGGCATTAAATCGTTCGCCGACCGGTGGATTGGGCTTGCTCTCGGTGGGCTTGCCGGCAGGGCCGACCTCCGGCTTGGCCGCCGGGCCCATAAGGCCGCAGGCGGCCAGGATAAACAGCAGAAACAGCAGCAGACAAAAAGCCGTCATGGTTCGCAATAATTTCGCCAAAGTAGCAGCCTCCTTTAGCCATAGCTTGTACGCCACCGGGAGACTTTATTCTCCTAAACCCGGATATTGACAGGGGGTAGTGTATATAATAAAATGAAACCAATCAAATAGGCGTGTTGTATAGAGGCGCGGGCATTATCAGTACTTGCGGCAAGCCGGTCGGGCGATGAACCGCAGGGAAAGGGATGACCGCCGAAGCGGAGGCGTATTCGACCGATCGCCTTTGCTGGGCTTGGGCTGAACAAGCACAAGACTGTCAACCGGAGAGTCCTCTCCAGTTGGAGCGCTATCTCACCGTTGGTAAGTACCCTTGTCGCCGCACGGTTGTG
The DNA here is from genome assembly GCA_023415075.1 of Bacillota bacterium. GTDB lineage: Bacteria > Bacillota > Negativicutes > Sporomusales > UBA7701 > JAEZLU01. The sequence continues at coordinate 4,856 of JAEZLU010000222.1, read as the reverse complement.
AGATAGTTCTCGCAACCGTTTTTGTATTTTGTATCCGTCAATATCGTCAACAGCGAAAGGAGAAAATCTCCATGAGACTACACGGCACCATGCGCATCAACAGCGCCGGCCATTTGGAAATCGGCGGCTGCGATGCTGTCGAGCTCACCCGCCAGTTCGGCACCCCCCTTTACGTGATGGATGAGGAAAAACTCCGCGTCAATTGCCGGGCCTATGTCGACTCGTTCAAAAAATACTATCCCAACTTCGAAGTGCTATACGCAAGCAAGGTGTTTTCCACCATGGCCATGTGCCGCCTGGTAGCCGAGGAGGACATGGGGCTGGACGTAGTCTCAGGCGGCGAACTTTATACCGCCCTTGCCAGCAACTTTCCGGCCGGCCGTATCTACTTCCACGGCAACAACAAAACGCCGGAAGAACTCGAGATGGGGCTCGACGCCCGCGTCGGCCGCTTCGTCGTCGACAACTTTTACGAGCTCGAGCTCCTCAACGAACTGGCCCGCCAGCGCCGCACAAAAGCCAAGATCCTCATCCGGGTGTCACCCGGTATCGACGCCCACACCCACCACTACATCAAAACAGGCATGATCGACTCCAAATTCGGCCTGGCCATCGCCAACGGCCAAGCCATGATGGGCGTCGAAAAGGCTCTCAGCATGAAAAACCTCGAACTCAAGGGCATCCACTGCCACATCGGCTCGCAAATCTTCGACCTTCACTCCTACAGTGAAGCCGCCCGGACGATGATGGCCTTCGTAAAAGAAATCAAAACAACCACCGGTTTCGCCTGCGAAGAACTCAACCTCGGTGGCGGCCTCGGCATCTACTACACCGAAGATGACGCCCCCCAGCCCATCCCCGAACTAGTCAAGCTTATGACCGACACTGTGCGCGAAGCCGCCGGCCAATACGGTCTGCCGCTGCCGAGGATCATCGTCGAGCCCGGCCGCTCGATCGTCGGCGAAGCCGGCGTCACCCTCTACACCGTCGGCTCGATCAAAGAAATCCCCGGCATCCGCAAATACGTCGCCGTCGACGGCGGCATGACCGACAATCCGCGGCCGGCCCTCTACCAGGCCAAGTATGAGGCCGCCCTGGCCAACAAAATGAACCTCGCTGTCGAGGAAACGGTATCGATCGCCGGCAAATGCTGCGAGTCGGGCGACATGCTCATCTGGGACATCGAACTGCCGCCGACGTCGGCCGGCGACATCCTGGCCGTCACCTCCACCGGTGCCTACAACTACTCGATGGCCAGCAACTACAACCGTAACCTCAAGCCGGCCGTGGTCTTTGCCGGCGGCGGTAAAGCCGAGGTAGTCGTAAAGCGGGAAACCTACGAGGATCTTATCCGCAACGACGTCGTCCCTGACAGGATGCAGAGTAAAGTTGCCTGCCTGGCATAGACAGCCGTAAAATAAGACCCGGCGGTAAATCTACCCCGTTAGGTTTTGTGGTGCAAGCAAAGAGGCTGCCATGGGTAGCCTCTTTTGTGTCATAACGCCATTTATTAGCATGATGGGGCTGTTGTTTGACTCCAGGGCAATGACCAAAAGATAGCCCCAGCACACCGGCTGAGGCTAACAAATCGGGTCTACGGATGGAGCGAAATATTTTCCCCCAAAAAATAACCCGTGTTCCTATATGATTGGACGCGGGTTTACGTTTTGCTGCGCGCCCCAAAACCGAACTGCTTGCGGTAAGCCGGGTCTTATCTTTTGCTTTTGCTGCTGATTATTAGTATAATTTAGTAATAAAAGTCTTATCCGGGGGCACGCCCATGACACCTGAAGCTATCGACACCCTGCTGGCCGCTCATCCCCAGGCGCCGCTGCTGGCGAAAATCGGCGCCGAGGCCGCCGCCGCCGGCTGGCGGACAGCGGTGGTCGGCGGGTTTGTCCGCGACCTGTTGCTGGGTATAATAAACCAGGACCTCGACATCGTAATCGAAGGCGACGCCCTGGCCTGCAGCCGCCTTTTGGCCGACAGACTGGGCGGGGCGGTCGTCCGCACCTCCCGTTTCGGCACCGCCGCTCTGGCCCTTGGCGACGACAAAATTGATCTGGCCATGGCCAGGAAAGAGCGTTACCCGCATCCCGGCGCCTTGCCGGAGGTCAGCGGCGGCAGCCTTGAGGATGACCTTTTCCGGCGCGACTTTTCGATAAACGCCATGGCCATCGAGCTGTCGCCTATTTCCTTCGGCCGCCTTCTTGACCCGGTCGGCGGCCGGGCCGACCTTGCCGCCGGCCTCATCCGGGTATTACACCCGCAAAGCTTCCGCGACGACCCGACCCGCCTGCTGCGGGCCGTCCGTCTGGCCCACCGCATGAAATTCGCCTTGGCCGCCGATACCGAGTCCTGCTGGCGCCAGGCTCTCAAAGGCCGCTACTGGCGCCTGGTCAGCCCGGCCCGCCTCGGCCGCGAAATACGCCTCTTGTTTGCCGAGGACGACTGGGTGGGCCTGGTACGCCGCCTGGAGGCCGGCAACCTGTTCTGGCCGCTGTTGGCCGTCCGGCTCACCACCGCCAAGGCCGCCGCCCTGACGCGGGCCGAGGCCGCCATGGCCTATTTCGCCGGCCAGGGACTCACGGTCGACCGGCTGGCTTTGGCCGCCATGACCATAGGCGGCAAAGCCCCCCAGTGGCTGGACAAAAAGGTCGACAGCCTGCACGCAGCCGCCGGGGCGGCCGCCAAAACGCTGGTCCTGCCCGACCCCGGACCGCGGCAGCTGTACCTCGCCCTTAACGAACTGCCGCCAACGGCTCTTGCCTATCTCTGGATAATATGCCAGAATGATAGGGAACAGGAAAAGCTGCGGGACTATAGCGAAAAACTTCGCCACGTGGCCCCCGTCCTCGACACCGCCGCCATAATCGAGCTGGCCGGGCGGGGTCCGCAGATAAAAACCATTCGTCGCGAACTACTGTACGCCAGGCTGGAAGGCCGGCTCGCCACCCGGGAAGAAGAACTGGCCCTGGTGAAGGCCCTGGCCAAAAGCCAGCCGCTGAAGGAGGAAAATACGTGCTAGGATTTGGCCCTGATGCGATATTTCGGATTCCGGCGCTCCTCATCGCGCTGACTGTGCATGAATTCGCCCACGCACGGGTTGCGGTAACGCTAGGCGACCCCACGCCCCGCGTCGCCGGCCGGGACACCCTCAACCCAATACCCCACCTTGACCCCATAGGACTACTCATGCTATGGCTGGCCGGCTTCGGCTGGGCCAAGCCCGTGCCCATCAACCCATACAACTTACGCAATGGCCGCAACGGCGTCATAATGGTGTCGCTGGCCGGCGTGGCCGCCAACTTCTTTACTGCCCTTATCGCCGCCATCGTTTGGGGCATACTGGCCAAGATGCATCTGGCAACCTTCGAAGTGAACTGGATATTTCGGGAGATAATCTATTTTAACCTCATCCTTGTCGTATTCAACCTCATACCGCTGCCGCCGCTCGACGGCTCGCAGGTCGTCAGCGCCCTGCTGCCGGGTCGGCAGGCCTATTCCTATGAGCGCATCGCCCCATACGGGCCGTTCATCCTAATGGCCCTTGTCCTTACAGGGATAATCGGCAGGATAATGAATCCGTTCATAGATATGCTGTACAACATCATCAATCTTTTCATCAGACTCATATTTTAGCAGGGGGAATATTCACATGAACAAAGGTCGTATTTTTAGTGGCATGCAGCCGTCCGGCAAATTTCACCTCGGCAACTATCTGGGAGCCCTGGAAAACTGGGTAAAAATGCAATATGACTACGAATGCGTATTCGGCATTGTCGACTGGCACGCCCTCACCTCAAGCTACGAGGACACCAGCAAACTGCCTACATACATCCACGAAATGGCCCTCGACTGGCTGGCCGGCGGCCTCGATCCCGAGCGCAACATCATCTTCGTCCAGTCCCATGTCAAAGAACACGCCGAACTGCACCTCCTGCTGTCGATGATCACCCCGCTTTCCTGGCTGGAGCGCGTGCCCAGCTACAAGGACAAGCTCCAGCAGCTTGGAGCCATGGGCAAAGAAATAAACACCTACGGCTTTCTTGGCTACCCCGAACTAATGACCGCCGACATCATCCTCTACAAGGCCGACACCGTGCCGGTCGGCGAGGACCAGATACCCCACGTCGAGCTGGCCCGCGAAATCGTCCGCCGCTTCAACGGCTTTTACGGCCCCATCTTCCCCGAGCCTCAGGCCAAACTCAGCCAGGCTGCCGTGCTCCCAGGCATCGACGGCCGCAAAATGAGCAAATCATACGGCAACGAGATTCCCTACGCCGCCCCGCCGGCCGAACTCGCCGCCCGGGTGCGGCTCATGATAACCGACCCGCAGCGCGTCAAAAAGACCGACCCCGGCAATCCTGACGTCTGCACCGTCTACAGCTTCCACAAGCTGTTCAACAAAGAAGAGCTTGGCGAACTCAGCGGCCAGTGCCGCAGCGCCGGCATCGGCTGCGTCGACTGCAAGAAACGCCTGGCCGAACGGATGGTGGCCGGCCTGGCCGACATCCACGCCCGCAGGGCCGCCCTCGAACAGAATCCCGGCCGCGTAAGGGAAATACTGGACTTCGGCGCCGAACGGGCCCGCAAGATTGCGGCCGCCACCATGGAAGAAGTTCGCAAAGCCATGCGCCTGTAACATATGGAAAGCGCCGAATACAAGATCAAGCTGGAGGCCTTCGAAGGTCCGCTGGCCCTCTTGATGCACCTCATCGATAAAAATCAGATTGACATCTACGACATCCCGATTGCTGTCGTTACCGAGCAGTACCTCGCCTACCTGCGGGCCATGGAAGAATTCAATATTGACGTCGCCAGCGAGTTTCTGGTCATGGCGGCCACCCTGCTGC
>JAEZLU010000152.1 GCA_023415075.1 Bacillota bacterium | reverse complement strand
TGGTGAACATCGTACTAAGCGGGGACAACGCCGTGGTTATCGCCCTGGCGAGCCGCTCGTTGCCTGCGAAGCAGCAGAAGATGGCCATCTTGTGGGGTAGTGCTGGCGCGATAGGGCTGCGGGTGGTGCTGACACTCGTGGCAGTGGTGCTTTTGCATATACCATACGTCCAGTTTATTGGCGGCGCTATGCTTGTCTGGATTGCTGCCAAGCTTCTTATGGAAGACGGGGCGGCCGAGGCTATCGAAGCCTCGGATACGCTGTGGAAGGCGGTCAAGACGATTATCGTCGCCGACCTGATCATGAGTCTGGATAATACCCTGGCTATAGCCGCTGTGGCCAAAGGCGATTATCTCCTGCTGACCCTGGGGCTGGCGTTGAGCATCCCGCTGATTATTTTCGGCAGCCAGATAATTGTGACCATCATGGACCGCTACCCGGTCATTGTTTACGCCGGCGCCGGCCTGATCGCCTGGACGGCTGGCGAGATGATGCAGCAGGACCGGCTTATGGCAAGTTACGCGAATGTGGCTCCGGCCTGGCTGCTGCCGGTGGTTGTCACCGTCGGCGTGATCGGCCTCGGTTACTGGCACAGCAGGTGCCACAAGACGTCGGCCGAGGAGCTCGAGGTCGCCGACGTGGCCAAGGATTCCTCCAAATAATATTGTCCAAGATTGGACCGGATCGCGTGAGCGGTCCGGTTTTTGTCGTTAGTCTGGCATTTACTGCGACCAGACGGCGAATAATATCGGAGAAAAGGACAGGGAAAGACTGGCGGGCGGCGAATATATTGTAAACAGAAATTAGCTGGAGGTGAGGCAATGCCGGCGATACCGCAGGTGCGAAGGTCCATAGCGGTGGCCATGGTTTTTCTGCTGGTGGCCATAGGGGGACTTGTCGGCCGCATTGCCTGGGTGCAGTTCGTTCAGGGCCGGATGTTGGCCGAAAAGGCCCGTAGTCAGCTGCAGGAAAACAAGCTGCTGCAATCGCCGCGAGGCACGATCTATGATCGCGGTGGCCGGGAACTGGCGATAAGCAGTCTGCGCAAATCGCTTTATGTAAATCCGCGGGAGCTTAACCAGGACCCGCTGGCGGTTGCCAATTTGCTAGCGCCCGTACTCGAGATGAAGCCGGAGGAAATCCGCGAACGCCTGATGGCTGCCGGCAGTTTCGTCTGGCTCAAACGGACGCTGGAACCGGACGCGGCCCAGAAGGTGGTTTCCCTGATAAAGGAACATGGCATTCGCGGCCTGGATTTTATTGAGGAAAGCAAGCGGTATTATCCTAACGACAGTCTGGCGGCTCAGGTGCTGGGCTTCGTCGGCACCGACGACGTGGGCCTGAGCGGGATCGAGATGGCCCTCGACAAGACGATAAAAGGCGAACTTACGCGCCAGTCGATGGATACCGACAGCTATGGTATTCCCATCTTCCGGTCGAGTGTGGCCTTCGCTCCGGTCAAACAGGGCAAGAGTGTCTATCTGACAATCGACAGCACGATTCAGTTTATTGTCGAGCAGAGTCTGGACCGAGCCATGGCCCGTACCGGGGCCAGGGCGGCTACGGTGATCATTATGAATCCGCGAACCGGCGAGATTCTCGCGCTGGCGTGCCGGCCGACCTTCGATCCCAACCGTTTTTACCGCTACGGCGCCCGTGAATGGAAGAACCAGGCTGTGTCGATCATTTACGAGCCGGGCTCGACGTTTAAGTCGATTGTGGCTGCCGCCGCCCTCCAGGAAAAGGTGGTGCGGGTCGGCGAGCGGTTTGTCGATAATGGCTATATCGAGGTTTCGGGCCGCCGCATCAAGAACTGGAGCGGCGATGGCTACGGCCCGGTGTCTCTTACTGACGTCATCAAGAATTCGATCAATACCGGTTTTGTCCAGATAGGCCTGCGGCTGGGGGCCGCCCGCCTCAACGATTACGCCCGGGTCTTCGGGTTCGGCCAGCCTACCGACATCGAACTGCCTGGCGAGGAAGAGGGACTGCTGTTCAACACCAAGGATATGCGGGAGTCGGATGTAGCCACCATGGCTATCGGCCAGAGCTTGGCAGTGACGCCGCTGCAGCTTTTGACGGCAGTTTCGGCGATCGCCAATGACGGAGTGCTGCTGAAACCGCATATTGTCAAGGAGATATACAATGCCGACGGGTCGCTGGCTTCGGCTTTTCCCACCCAGCGGGTGCGGCAGGTGATAACGCCGGATACGGCGCGCGAGCTTATCGGCCTGCTGGAAAAGGTCGTTTCCGAGGGCGGTGGCAAGCGGGCGGCGGTAAAAGGCTATCGTTTCGCCGGCAAAACCGGAACGGCGGAAAAGCTCAGGGAAAGCGGCGGCGGCTATGAAGCCGGTCACTATATCGCTTCTTTCGTTGGCTTCGGACCGGTGGAGGATCCTCAGGTGGCCGCGCTGATCGTGCTTGACGACCCGGCGGGGTCTTATTACGGCGGCGAGATCGCCGCGCCGATTTTCAGCGAGATTATGACCCAGGTTATGCGTTATCTTACCATCCGGCCGCAGCAGGCTGCCGAACCGGCGGCGACGCCCGCCAGTCAACCGGCGGCGGCGGCCGTAAAACCGGCGCCGGCCGGCAAGGTGGTGGTGCCGAGCCTTATCGGCCGGAGCATGCGGGAGGCAGGGACGGCCCTGACCAGCGCCGGCCTGGGCTTTGTACCGGTAGGCAGCGGCGTAGCTGTCAGGCAGAGCATCGCCGCCAATACTATCGTCAATCCCGGTGCGGAGATAACGGTATTTTTCGAGCCCAGATAGGAGGCGAAGGGCGATGGATAAGCAGGAATTAGCCCGGATTTTTGGCGAGATCGCCATGCTGCTTGAGCTGAAAGGGGATAACCCTTTCAAGATCCGCGCCTATCAGGCGGCAGCCAGG
>JAEZLU010000035.1 GCA_023415075.1 Bacillota bacterium | reverse complement strand
GTATTCAATGCGGCCCTTGCCCGAGGCTTGGATGACGGCGCTGGCAACGGCGTTGAAGGTCTGGGCTTCGCCGGTGCCGCAGTTGTAGACGCCGCTGCGGCCGCCCTTGTCAAAAAAGTGAAAATTGACCTTGACCACGTCCTTGACATAGATAAAATCCCGTTTTTGCTCGCCGTCGCCATAGCCGTCGATACCCTTAAACAGTTTGACTACGCCGCTCTCGCTGGCTTGCCGGTACAACTGGTAGACGATGGATGCCATGCGGCCCTTGTGGTGTTCCTGCGGCCCATAAACATTGAAATATTTCAGGCCGACCACCATGCTTGTTGTTTGAGGCAGCAAGCGCCGCACATAACGGTCGAAGTCCAGCTTGGAAAAGGCGTAGGGATTGAGGGCCCCTTCACAGGCCTCTTCCTCACGGAAGCCGCGCTCGCCGGCGCCGTAGGTCGACGCCGAGGACGCATAAAGGTACGGGATTTTCCGCTCCAGGCAAAAATGCAGCAGTGTCTTGCTGTATTCGTAGTTGTTAGCCATCACGTAGTTGCAATTATACTCCATGGTATCCGAGCAGGCCCCTTGGTGAAAAATGGCTTCCACCGGCGCGGCGCGGAATCCCCCGTCCGCCACCTCGGCCAGAAACTTGTCCTTGTGGCAATAATCGGCGTACCGCAGCCCCACCAAGTTGCGGTATTTTTCGTCACTGCCAAGGTCGTCGACGATAAGGATGTCACTGCAGCCCCTGTCATTGAGGCCTTTCACGATATTGCTGCCGATAAACCCGGCGCCGCCGGTAACGATGATCATGCTACAGACCCTCCCTCGTTGTCGCTGCCATACACTGCGTTTCTTCCTGATATTCTTTAACGGCGGCGGCCAGTTCCTCCCGGCTCACGGCATAGGTGCCGAGCTTGCCGACAGCGACCCCTGCCGCCAGATTGGCCAGCTGCGCCGCCTCGTGCAGCGGCAGTCCCGCCGCCACCGCGGCGCCCAGCACAGCAATGACGGTGTCGCCAGCGCCGGACACGTCGAACACTTCCTGAGCCCTGGTGGGTATGTGCTGCACCAGATCGGCTCCCACCAGGCTTAGTCCCTTTTCCGAGCGGGTAACAATGATGTGATCCAAATTATACTGCTTACGCAGCTTGTTAGCGGCCCGTTCCAGCGGGGAATCCTCGTTCTTCACCGCGGTATGGAGCGCCTCGCCCAGTTCCTTTACATTAGGGGTAATGCAGTAAGCCCCGGCATATTTGCGCCAGTTGGCGCCCTTGGGGTCAACGATGACCGGCAGGTCAAACTGGCCGGCCAGCTTGACGCCGGCCTGACAGATGCCGCGGTCGCAAACCCCCTTGGCGTAGTCAGAGACCAACAGGCACTGCACCTTTCCCAGGACGTCTTCCAACCGTTCCCGCAACTTGGCGGTCGTCCGCGCGTCCAGTTGGCCGGTATCTTCAAAATCCAGCCGCAGCATCTGCTGGTGGCCGCCGATTATCCGCAGCTTGGTCGTGGTGGGCCGGTTGGCGGTGATCAGCCCCTCGTGGTCAATACCGGCCTCGTCAAGAAGACGACAAAGCCGTTCCCGGTTATCGTCCCGCCCGGTAACCCCAACGACAAAGACCTTGCAGCCGAGTCGGGCCAGGTTCTGGGCCACGTTGGCGGCGCCTCCCAGCACCTCCTTCGCCGACTGCACCCGGGTGATAGGCACTGGGGCCTCGGGTGATATGCGCCTTACCTCACCAAAATAGTACCGGTCCAACATGACGTCGCCGACCACGGCGACGGCAATGCTCCCCTTTTGCCCAAGCAGTTCAAAAAATCGCTTCGCGCCGCCAGTCACGCAAGCCACCTCACTCTTCGTCAATCAACTGACAGACCAAATGGCCGATCAGGATATGTCCTTCCTGCACGCGAGCGGTAACGTCGGCCGGCACTTTGATGCATACGTCGCATAACGCCGCCATCTTGCCACCCGAGCGGCCGGTGAGGCCCACTGTTGTCGCGCCGAGCGCCCGCGCCGCCACCAGCGCCTGGATGACGTTCGGGCTGTTGCCTGAGGTCGACAGACCTACCACTACGTCCCCGGACGACGCCAGGGCTTCCACCTGCCGGGAGAATACATTGTCAAAGCCGTAGTCATTGCCGACCGCGGTGAGAATCGAAGTGTCGGTGGTCAGGGCGATGCCGGCCAGGCCGCGGCGCTCCTTCTGAAACCGTCCCACCAGCTCGGCGGCCAGATGCTGGCTATCGGCGGCACTGCCGCCATTGCCCATGAACAACACCTTCCCCCCGGCCTGCAGCGCCTTGCGGCAGGCGGCGGCGAAATCACGGACGGCAGGCAGGCATTCCGCTTCGACGGCCCGGACCATAGCGATATGTTCAACAAGAATTGCTTCGATCATGATATTCCTCCCATCTTTTAGGCCATCAAGGCGGCGATTTCCGCCACGAACCGAGCCGGAGCGAAGTCGGCGTTGGCCCGGTCCAGTTCTGCCTGATAACGTTCTTTTTGTTGGCCGTAGGTATTGACGAATGCTTCCAGCACCTGCTGTAATTCGTCCTCCCGGTCAGGGCGAAAGGGCAAGCCCACCTGGTATTCGGCCAGCACTTCGGGATTGATGGATTCGGCAATAATCACCGGCTTGCGCGAGCCAATAGCGGTGAACAGCATGGCCGACCAATGATAGCGGTAGCGTTCTGCTGCGTAGGGCATAATCAGGGCATCCACGCTGGCGATGGCGCGCTGCCACTCCTCGCCGATCAGCGCTTTATGCAAAAATTCAATGTTTTCCGCCCGGGCGTATTTCAACCGGATGCGTTCAAAATCGGCGGCATCACCGGGCAGCACTGTCGCTCCCTGGACAAATAATTTCACCGGTTCGGAAAAGCGGCAGCGGCCAAACACATCGAGGAAGCCTTCAAGGTTTTTCTCCCGCCGGTATTGACCAAAAAATCCCAGCGTCAGCACAGGGTTCGTCGCCAACCCGGCGAAGGTTGCGTCCATGGGGAAAACCGGCGGCTTGACGCAGCGCACCGAAGGAAGGCTACGGTCAAAAAGCCGCTCGCCGAGAGTGATGACCGCCGGCCGGATCTGCCGGCAAGGCGCGAGCGCCTCCACCTGCCGGAAAAAGCGGCCCGATTCCCGGTCGTTGATGCCGTGCAGGATGGGTATCACCGGTTTGGGCGAAGCTTTCAGGCAGCTGCGGCGGATAGTGCGTAAAAAACGGTAGGTAGCGGTAGGGATGATGATGGCGTCCACACTGCCCGCTTTGGCGGCTTCGTACAAAGCATCGAACCATTTCAGGCGGCGCCACTCCCGTTTTCCCGCCAGCAGTAGCTTGCCCAGGCCGGAAGCACCGGCGTAACTGACTGCTTCACCTGGGAGCGCACGCACCGGCACACCGTAATCCACTTTAAAGGGATAGTTCTCCGGCACGAAAAACTCTACCTGGTGCCCACCCTGCAGCAATTCCGCAACTAGCATCTTGTCGAAGTCATGCTCGTGGCCGGCGGGAGTAACAATGGATTCGAAAACGGCGACCTTCAAGGTCAGCCCTCCTTCCGTCGCTGCAACCAGTACAGTTTGACATACTTGGCCATAGTATAAAAAAAGTGGAAAGAAGAGAGGGTAAAGCCCAGCCGGCCGTCCAGCCAGCCCGACTTTAATATGTACATCTTGAAAAAGGCGAAAACGGGACGGATCATGATGTCGAAGAAAAAGTTGGCCCGCTTGCCGTTTGCGTACATTTTCTCGGCGGCTAGCCGGGTATAATTGTTGAATTTATTGAAATACTGCTCCCAGCTGACATAGGGATAGTGGATGAGGTGGTTCTTGAAATACTTAGTGGGGTAATTGTGGATGAAGGTCGGATGAACGAACCCCTCCACCCGGAAATTTTCGCGCGGCACCAGATGATAGCCATAATCGGGGTACCAGCCGCAATGGCGCACCACCTCACCAATAAAATAGTTCAGGCGGGGCACCTTATAGGCCACCAGTTCGCCCTTGGCGACAGCCTGCCTGGTTTCTTCCGCCAGTTCCGGCGTAAAACGCTCGTCGGCGTCCAAGAAAAAGATCCAATCACAGGTAGCTTGCTCAATGGCGAAAGTCTGCTGCGCCCCCCAATTGCCGTTCATAGCGTGCTGGACCACTTTTGCCCCGAGGGACGTTGCAAGCTCCTCCGTCCGATCGGTGCTGCCGTCGTTAATAACAATTACCTCATCGGCAAAAAGGGCGCCGCGAATGCACTCCTCAATATTCTTCTCTTCGTTTTTCGCCAGGATCAAAACCGATAGCGACATGATGTCGTTTCCTCCCATTCCAGGGTTACGAAGCCAATACCCGCGTCCGGGCGAGGCTCACCCGTCAAGCAGCT
>JAEZLU010000303.1 GCA_023415075.1 Bacillota bacterium | reverse complement strand
TAAGACGTAACAAATCTTATTCGTTCAGGTTAGCCGCCTGCAGTCGGGCGGTTATCTGCAGGCCGGTCGGCGATTTGGCCAGCCCGCCTTCGGCGGTTTCCTTGAGGGCGCAGGGCATCGCCTGGCCGATGCGGTACATGGCGTCGATGACCTCGTCGGCCGGGATTGCGCTGGCGATGCCGGCCAGGGCCATCTGGGCGGCCACCAGGGCGTGGACAGCGGCGAAGGCGTTGCGCTTGACGCAGGGGACTTCGACTAGGCCGGCCACCGGGTCGCAGGCCAGTCCGAGCATGTTTTTCATGGCCAGGGCCAGAGCTTCTACCGACTGGCGGGGCCGGCCGCCCATCATCTCGACGACGGCGGCCGCGGCCATGCCGGCGGCCGAGCCGCATTCGGCCTGACAGCCGCCGACGGCGCCGGCCACCGTGGCGTTGGTGGCGATTATTTCACCGACGCCGGCGGCGGTAAACAGCGCCCGGATCAGGACCTCCTCGCCGAGCCGTCGCTGGTCGGCGGTGGCCAGGATGGCCCCGGGGACGATGCCGCAGGAGCCGGCAGTGGGGCAGGCGACGATTTTGCCCATCGAGGCGTTGACCTCACTGACGGCCAGGGCATAGGCGGCCGCCAAGCCGGCCGGTTTTCCCAGCAGCTCGCTGCAGGCGGCCAGACGGTGGGATTCGCCGCCCACCAAGCCGCTGAACGATTTTTCCCGCGACGCCAGGCCGGCCTCGACCGCCTCCCGCATCACCAGGAGGCGCTGGCGCATGTCTTCCCATACCTCGGCCGGCGGTCGCTCGCTGCGTTCGCTTTCCCACTGCCAGACGATATCGGCGAGCGGCTTGCCGTTTTCCTCGGCCAGGGCCAATAATTCGGCGACGGAGTTGAAGCTGATCATGGCTACCTCCCTACAGCGGCCGGATGGTGAGGGCCGTCTCGAGTATCCGGATGGCTCTGATGGCGTCGACGGCGGCCGGCGGCACCGGCTGGTCGGTTTCGAGAATCATCAGGGCCTGGGCCCCTTTACGCTTGCGGGAAACCCGCATGAAGGCGATATTGACGTTCTCCTGGGCCAGGATGTGGGTGACCAGGGCGACGACGCCCGGTTTGTCGAGATAGACGGCGATGAGGGTGTGATATTCGCCGGTGATCTCCACCGCAAAGTCGTCCACCCGGCTGATGACGATGCTGCCGCCGCCGGTCGAGGCGCCGACCACCCGCACCTTCCGGCCGGAAACGCCGGTCAGACGGAACTCGGCGGTATTGGGGTGGCAGTCGCCGCCCTCGGCGGTGGTAAACGTCACCGCCAGCCCGGCCTGATCGGCCAGGGCGAAAGCGTCCTTCAGCCGCGGGTCGTCGGCGGCGAAATCCAGCAGGCCGGCGACCACGGCCTTGTCGGTGCCGTGGCCCTTGTGGGTGCGGGCGAAGGACCCGTAAAGGGTGATGGTTGCCGCCGCCGGCACCTCGCCCAGGATAGTGCGGGCCATCCGGCCGAGGCGGGCCGCGCCGGCGGTATGGGAACTTGAGGGGCCGATCATCACCGGCCCGACGATATCAAATACGCCCATGGCCTGTCCTTTCCGCTTCAGTAGCTTCTGTTTCCTTCAATTATAGCAAGGGGCTTGGCCATAAAACAACAAATATTGCGTCAGCGGTGACCGTCGGCTAAAAGGAAGGCCCATGCCGGCCGGCAGGGCCTTTACTTGTTTTCCAGGCTGCGCCACAGGTACCAGCTGGCGACCGACCGCCAGGGACGCCAGGCGGCGGCGATGCTTTCCATCGTGGCCTTGTCCGGCAGCGCCTCCAGGCCGTAAGTGAGCATCATCGCCTTGCGGACGCCGAAATCGCCCACCGGCAGGACATCGGGCCGATTGAGGGCGAAGATGAGAAACATGTGGGCCGTCCAGACGCCCACCCCTTTGACACTTACCAACTGGTCGATTATCTCCTCGTCGGCCAGCGCCGGGAAGCGGCCGGGAGTGACGGCGCCGCCGGCGAAATTGGCCGCCAGATCGACGATGTATTCGGCCTTTTTCCCGGACAGGCCGAGGGCCCGCAGGTCGGCGGGCGGCGTTGCCAGGACGGCGGCAGGCGCGGGCGGGCCGCCGTAGTAGGCGGTAAAGCGGCCGTGGATGGCGTCGGCCGCCTTGACGGCCAACTGTTGGGAGACGATCGATTCGCAGAGGACGGCGAAATAGTCGGTATGGGGCGCCAGCCGGCAGGGGCCGTATTTTTCGATCAGCGGCCCGAGGGTCGGATCGGCGGCCGCGAGATGAGCCTCGGCTTCCTGCCAGCGATTTTTTGTTTTGGCCATATTCAACCTCGCTCATAAGTTTCCAAAGTTTATTATATAACAAAAGGGCGGCCAGGCATACCGGCGCGCAAATTATTGTAAACATGACTTTGGCCGCGGATGGCGGCGCTCGCTGGCGCTATTTCGCGTTAAAAGCCTGCCAGATGTCTTGAAAAACGGTTGAAAGCGTGGTAATATAATATCTCGCAAGGCCCCGTGGTGTAGTGGTCTAACATGCCGCCCTGTCACGGCGGAGATCGACGGTTCAAATCCGTTCGGGGTCGCCATATGCGGAAGTAGCTCAGTGGTAGAGCATCGCCTTGCCAAGGCGAGGGTCGCGAGTTCGAATCTCGTTTTCCGCTCCATTCATAGGGGTATAGCTCAATTGGTAGAGTAGCGGTCTCCAAAACCGTTGG
>JAEZLU010000168.1 GCA_023415075.1 Bacillota bacterium | reverse complement strand
ACCGCCAGCATGAAGAACTTCGCCGACGTCAAGGTCTCGGCCGACAACCTCAAGGAGCAGGCCGCCAAGATCAACGAAATCATCGGCATGGTGGCCGCCATCGCCGGCCAGACCAACCTGCTGGCCCTGAACGCGGCCATCGAGGCCGCCCGGGCCGGCGAGCACGGGCGCGGCTTCTCGGTCGTCGCCGAGGAGGTCAGGAAACTGGCCGAGCAGTCCCACGGCCACTCGGAAACCATCTCCAACAACCTCGAAGTACTCACCGAAATCATCGGCAAAGTCGTCGCCATGATCGACGACGAATACGATATCCTGGCGGCGGCCAGCCAGCAGCTCGACGTCGTCGTCGCCCGCAACCAGCGGAACGTCGACAACATCCACGCCGTGGCCGACAACATCGTCGACATGATCAGCAAACTCGAGCAGGAAATGACCGGCCTCAATAAGGTGTTCAGCAAGGTCGAATCGCTGGCGGCCATCTCCGAGGAAAACTCGGCGGCCAGCGAGGAAGTCAGCGCCTCGGTCCAGATCTACAACGACAAACTCCAGGACATGCTCGAGAAAATCGGCGAATTCAAAAAAGTCATCGCCCACTTCGGCGAAGACATCAACCAATACCGGACCTGAGAAATTCTCAGCCATACAAAAAGGGAGCGGCCCGCCGCTCCCTTCAGGCTGTCGATAAAGGCCCATCTGCGGCGTTGCTCCTCAGGTCGCTTGCTTGCGTACGTCCGATGTACGCGGCGCCGCGCGACCTTCCGGTGCGCCTTGCATCTGGACCTTTCTAGCCAGCCTGAGTTTGTCTACACTCTAAAGGGAGCGGCCCGCCGCTCCCTTTATCATTGTCCGCCTTGGCCGGCAGGCTTTCCCGCGTACCTAGCTTCCGGGCGCCTTCCGTCCCCGGAAGAGGGCCTGGCGGTCATGGCAGTACTCGAACTCGAGCGCCATCACCGCCGCCCGGGTTATCGCCAGGTCGTCCGCCGGCCCGGCCGCCCGGCCGCGGGCCGCCGCGAAGCGCTGCCACATCTCGGCCAGCAGCAGCGTGGCCCGCTCCAGCCCGTACAGATAAAAAATCTTCTTGAAGATCAGATTGACGAAAAAATGCTCCAGCAGCACCTCGGCCGGCGGCCGGTCCGGCGGTCCGCCCGTCGCCGCCGCGTCCAGGCGGGCGTAGTTGTCGGCAACTATCCGGTCGATGGCCCGGCCGCTGCTTTCGTCCGGCGGCAGCCGGCTCAAGGCGTCCGCCGTGCCGGCCAGCAGGCGCAGCCGGGCCGCCAGCGGCAGGCCGCGGCTCTGGACGATGTCGATGAAATGATGCTCAAGTTCGAAATAGTAGAAGAGGGGAGTGTAGCGGGGCCGCTGGCCGGGAAAGACCTCGGCCGTGAAGCTGTCGGCCTCGACTGCCGTCGGCGGCTCCTCGGCCCGCACCACCGCCAGCGGCTCGGGCCGCTCGATCAGCCGCAGCACCTCGGGACAGCTGAAGCTGAGGGTTATTTCCACCCCGCGGGACGTATTCATCGGGTAGCGGGGGAACAGCCGGCAGACGCCGTCCAGGTGCTCGTGGCCGGCCGCCAGCTGCAGCCGGCACAGGTTGTCGTCTCTCAGGAACCAGCAGCCGCCGGCCGGCCGCTTGGCGATGGCCGCGTACTCGCCGGCGGCGGCGATGTCCCCCAGCGGCACGAAGGCCGTCCGGTACTCCTCGTCCCGGCCCAGGCGGCTGAACAGCTCGCCGTTGCGGTGGTAGCCGGCCTCGTCCACCGTCACCAGCCACTCCCGCCGGCAGCAGGCGCCGCACATCGCGCACTTGAACCGGGGCAGGATATCAAGATAGATATACATTAAAGCCCTCACATTTCAAGCTGGTGAAAAATCGCTTGGCCGGTCAGGCCCAGAGGTTCTCCCCGAAAGTCGTCCACCGGCCCGGGCCTGTTCGGAACCCGGTCACCCTTGGTCGCCGTCCGGTGCAGCTTGCTATACTCGTTTTGACCAGCTATGGTTTACTATTTTAAGATACGTTAACAGACGGCGATATCCTCTTGCGCAATCAAACCTCTACCACATATTGTGAAGGGTGAAGGGCTTAAATGATAAAAGACTAAGGGTGATTGACAAATTGGGCAATCTGGGATAAACTAATTTTGTTCTAAAAGGGAGTAGTTAGCAAGGTAGGGTCAACATACTGGCGCTCAGGCGCCTGGCCCGGCCGTTGGCAATCAGCCAATTAACGAGACTTTTAGTATGGTTTTTACCATGCTGAAAAGTCTCGTTTTTATTTTTAAAAGGAGGTACAAGCTATGACCGCATTCTTGGCTTCGGTAGCATTTGTTGTCCTGGCTGAAATGGGGGACAAAACCCAGCTATTGGCGATGGCGTTTGCTGCGCGGTATCGCTGGCAAACTGTCATGTGGGGGGTTTTTGTCGCCACAGTCCTGAATCATCTCTTCGCTGTGCTGGTAGGCAACTATTTGACCAACTTTATCCCAATGCAGTACATACAGATAGCCGCCGCCGCTTCTTTCATCCTCTTTGGCTTATGGACAATCCGGGGGGATGAGCTGTGCGGCGAAGACAAAGCTTGCCGCCGTAGCCCCTTCTGGACGGTTGCCATAGCCTTCTTCATGGCGGAGATGGGCGATAAAACGCAACTGGCTACTATAGCGCTGGCGGCCCAGTTCAACACGATTATTCCTGTATGGATGGGGACAACCACCGGCATGATGATCGCCGATGGCATCGGCATTATTATCGGTATCGTCATGGGCAAGCGGATACCTGAAAGAGTGGTAAAGTGGGTTGCCGCCCTGATTTTTATTCTATTTGGCATTTTCGGCCTATACGAATCGCTGCCCGCGTCCCTGCTCACCCTGCCAAT
>JAEZLU010000140.1 GCA_023415075.1 Bacillota bacterium | reverse complement strand
CCGGTATAGCGGTTGCCGGGCCGGTGGACAACCACCGCCAGGCGGGCGTCGCCGGCGGCTACTATTAAGTTTTCAGTCTTCCGCGGACTCAAATTGCCCGATGACAAAGAAGGTCCCCCTCGCTTTGGCCAGCAGCCGACCGGCGGTGTCAGTCATCTCGCACTCCACAACCAACGTCGACTTGCCGCCATGGATCACCTTGGCGGCGGCCCTGACCGTTTCTCCCTCGCCGGCTGCGGCGAGATAGTTAATATTCATATCCAGCGTTACTACCCGCCGGCCTATGCTGGCGCAGGCCACGCCCATGGCAGTGTCGGCCAGCGATGCCAGGGCGCCGCCGTGGACCATGCCGTACAGATTGCCGTGTACTTCACGCACCACAGGCATCGTGAGAACGACGTCTCCTTCACTTACCTCAGCCAGCCTCATCCGCAGCAGGCTGACATGCGGGTTTTTGTCATAAAGATACTTCAGTCTATCCTGCAGCCAAGCCGGACTTTCACCCAGCGTGTCCGTTTCCGGTCCATTTTTCGTTCCTTGCCCGTCTTTTGCTGCAAACTCATCGTGTCTATTGTGCATCTGTTCCATCCTTCCCTTTCGCGTATGCATATGGTATACGCCGCCGCCGGCGATGATTCCTGCGCAAAAAAAAACAGCAGGCCGGGCGGCCTGCCTAATTCAGTATGTAGACCGTAACCCGTTGCCGGCCGAACTGGAGGGCCTCGTCGCGATTCTCGAAGGCCAGGTCGATCCGGTTGCCCTTGATGGAGCCGCCGATATCATCGGCGATCGCATAGCCATAGCCAGTAACGTAGAGCCGCGTTCCCAGCGGAATGACGTTCGGGTCCACGGCAACCAGGCCCCGCCGCACCAAATGGCCGCGTGCGGTTGTGCTGCCGTTGCCGGCGTCGTAAACGGTATACGCCGAAGCTGACATGGTCAATTGACGGCTATAGCGGCCAGGCTCGGTTTCGGTCTTTTCCCGCTGGAGATAGGCGATGGTTTCCTTGCCTACCATGCCGTCGGCCGTCAGCCCGGTGAAGGCCTGGAAATCCGTGACGGCCGCGAAGGTTGCGCCGCCGAAGATGCCGTCGATCTCACCAGCATAAAAACCGGTATCGGCCAGCAGTTTCTGAACAAGCTTCACATCGTCGCCGCGGGCGCCCTGCTTGATGAGTTTCTCTTGCGGCTGAACCGCTACGGCCTGAGTGGCCGGTGAAGCAGGTGCGGCCGGAGCATTGGTGGCGGCGGCCGCCTGAGCCACGGCCGAGAACTGCAGGCAGATCGTCAGCGCTAAAGCGATACAAACTTTATTCACTTGACTCACCCCTCTTTGCCTTCGCAGTTCGCTCGCCCAAATGAACTTACGCACTGAAGGCTGTTAGCCTCGGGAATTAGCTGTCGGGTTAGGGCAGAGAGAGGATAGAAGCCCTTCGGCACCCGCCGATTCACCCCTGTTTGGTCTGATGGTTCTCCCCTACCGCTTACGCGGATTCGGCTTTGCCCATTATTTCGACTTACCAGTCCGAAATTCCTGCAATCGTCAGCCTCGCCCCTTTCAGTCCGCGCCCCCTGGCCCGCCCCTTCAATCTTTGCAGCCTGTCGGCTATAATAAAGATGGACAAACATTTAGGAGGCTCTAGCGTGACCACCGAAAAACTCTATTACGCCGATCCCTACCTGCAACAATTTACCGCCAATATAATCAAGGCTGAGCCGTTCGCTGACGGCAACTGGGGCGTCGTCCTCGATAAGACCGCCTTCTATCCGGAAGGCGGCGGCCAGCCCAGCGACACTGGCTGGCTCGCCGACATCCCGGTACTGGCGGTATCCGAGAAGCAAGGCGAAATCGTTCACATCACCGCCGGCAAACCCGCCGGCGTAACGGTCGAGGCCCGCATCGACTGGACTCGCCGCTTCGACCACATGCAGCAGCATAGCGGCGAACACCTACTTTCCGGTGTTTTCAGCGACCTGTACGGCGCCGAAAATATCGGCTTTCATCTGGGAGCCGACAGTGTCTACATCGACGTAACCATCGAGTCGCTGTCCGCCGAACAGGCCGCCGTGGTTGAGGACACCGCAAACGCTTACATTTTCGCCAACAAACCCGTGTCCAGCCGTTTCATCACCGAGGCCGAGCTCGATAACTACCATCTTCGCAAGCGGCCGGCCAAGAACTATGCCAGCATCCGCCTGGTTACCATCGCCGGCGTGGACTGCTGCCCGTGCGGCGGCACCCATGTGTCGGCAACCGGCGAAATCGGCCTGGTAAAAATTCGTTCCTGGGAGCGGCGGGCAGGTGCCGTCCGGGTGGACTTCGTCTGCGGCGGCCGAGCCCTGGCCGACTATCGTCTGACCGCCAACGTGACCCGGGAACTGTCCGCCCGCCTGTCGGTGCCGGTAGCCGAAATCCCCGGCGCCCTCCAGCGCCACCAGTCCAAGGCGGAGGGCCTCAACAAAGAACTCGCGGCCGCAAAGCAGCAGCTGAACAAATACCTGGCCGCCGCTCTTTACGCCGATGGCGGGCCGGTCGGCAACGCCAGGCTTATCTGCAGGGTAATCACCGATGTCGGCCCGGCCGAGCTTGCTGACCTGGCTCGCCAAATCCTGGCCGCCGGCCCTTCCGTCGTCTTGCTGGCAGCAGCAAATGCCGAGCTTAATAAGAGCCAGTTTGTGTTTGCCTGCAGCCCCGGTTTGCCATACGACATGGGCGCTTTGTTGAAGAAGGTGCTACCGGCCGTGAACGGCAAAGGCGGTGGCAACGCCCACTCGGCCCAGGGTGGCGCCGCTTTCAGCGACAAACTGGAAGACGCCCTGGGGCTGGCCCGCCAGGACATCCTAAAGAGCTAGGAAAACTTTCGCATTTGACGCGAATCATGTCTTTTTGCGTTTACCGGTATAGTGTGATTTTCGGTCCCAAATACAAAACAGCCGGTAAACCGGCTGTGAATATTTTATGTAACGGAATAGGCGGCGGTAGCCGGCCTGTTCCGTTTTCGTTTACGAGCGCAGATAGGTGGTCAGCGCGGTTTCGAGAAGCTGCCGGTAGTCGGGTGCCAGAGCGGTCAGGGCCCCACTGTTCTTCAGACTGGCCGGCGCCATGTTGCTATTGGTAAGCAGGCCGCTTACCAAGCCAAGCTGCGACTGATAGGGAGCCAGAAAGTCGTTGACCTTGGCTTCAACCTGTTGGCGGACGGCAGTTTCGGCAACGGTACGCATATCGGTGCTGTTCATGACGCCGGCGGTGACAGGAGAGATGTCGCCATGACCCATGCGGTCCGTTACGGCTTGGTTAACCCGGCCGAGCAGGGCCTCGTGGTTACCCTGGTCAAATTCCTGCTTGATTTCCAGGATTTCCTGGACTTTGGCAGCGTTTTGGTTCTGGGCGATGGCCGAGGCCAGCACTTCGTCGACTACGGCCGAACGGGCGGCGACGACAGAGACCGGGGCTGCAATAGTCATGGCCGCTGTCAGGAAGGCGGCTATGGCAATTTTTTTCATCAGGCATCCCCCTTTCCAAGGACTCGCAGTCCATTTTACCACCTGGGGCGAGCTATTTGAAGGCGAAATATTTTCCTAAGAAAAAACCGGCCGTCTGACGGCGGCCGGCAGTGAATAGTATAGGAGTTACAGGCTGATCAAAAACGAGCGTAGCAAGGCGCACCGGAAAAGCGCGCTACCGTTTCCTCTGCGACCGATTTACGCGCAATGGTTTGCACAGACACGGTTTAGCAGCATCGGCCGCGTACACGGAAAGTACGCAAGCAAGCGCTCTGAGGAGCAACGATGCTAGGCGAAGTTTAGGAGCAGCCTGGTTTGGCCGGGAGGGTGACGAATTCGCCGTCATACACCGGCACAACAGCGAAACGGTCGGCTGTGAGGCAGTATTCGATGTCGGCGGCAAAGCCGCAGGTCAGGAGGTAGCTGCCGTGGGAGGAGCGGGCGACGTGGGCGGCGGCGTCGGCTTTGAAGCCGCGGTAGGCGGCGGCCGCCGCCATAGCGGTGTCGCTAAGTTCGGCCGTAGCAGCCAACCGGTCGGCGATAAGGCCGGCGCACAGCATGTCTTCGAGAGAGAAGCGGCCGCGGGTACCTGCGCACAGCAGAACGGCGTCGCGGCCGTCGGCGGCCAGACGCTCGGCGACGGCCGAGGCATTGACGTAGGCGGCCACATAGACGGCGGCCGCCGGGCGGGCGGCCCGCAGGGCGACGGTGCCGTTGGTGGTTGTCATGATGATGGTTTTGCCGGCTACTTTGGCAGCCGTGTATTCGAAGGGCGAGTTGCCGAGGTCAAAGCCAGGGATGGGCAGGGCCTGCCGCTCCCCCGCCAGGAGGGCATCGGGCAGCTCTGCTTTACGAGTAGCGGCCTCCTCGAGGGTTTCGACCGGCAGAAAGCGCCGGCAGCCGGCCGCCAGGGCCGTGACGATCGAGGAAGTGGCCCGCAGGACGTCGATGACGGCGGCGGTCTGGCCTGTCAGGCCGGCGGCGTCAGGAAAGTCGCCAGGCTTAAAAAACACATCGAGTTTCATCAGTTATTCGGCCAGTTCGCCGAGGGCTGCGGTGAGCACTTCGACGCCTTTCATTATATCGTCGGCTTCGGCGTGTTCGGCAGGGTTATGGCTGATGCCGCCGCGGCAGGGAATGAAGACCATCCCGGTCGGGGCGATAGCGGCGATATTCATGGCGTCGTGGCCGGCGCCACTGTTCATGGGTTTGTAGGAAAAGCCGAGTTTGCGGCAGGCTTTTTCAATAGTTTCTATTATATCGGCGTTCAGAGGCACCGGCTTATCGGAAGCCATAACGTCGATGGCTACAGGCGTTTCCTGGCCGTCAGCGATGGTACTGACGGCGTCCTTGACGGCTTGGATAGTCTCGATGATGCTTTCGTGGTCGACGCCACGAATGTCGACGCCCATCTCCACCCGTCCAGGGATAACGTTCATGGCATTGGGGTGGTTCTTGATTACGCCGACGGTGCCGACGGTGCCGCGATGATGCTGGTCAAGGGCGGCCTCCTGAACGGCGAGGACAATCATGGCGGCACTCACCAGGGCGTCCTGGCGATCGTCCATCGGCGTCGTGCCGGAGTGACCGGCGTTGCCTTCAACGACTATCTTGAGGCGGGTCGGAGCGGCAATGGCTTCGACGATGCCGATGTTGTTGCCGGTTTTTTCAAGTACCGGCCCCTGCTCGATGTGGAGCTCGATGAAAGCTTTGATTTCGCCTTTGGCGCGGCTGGCCTCGCGGACACGGTCCAGCGGGAAGCCGAGTTCGCCCATGGCTGTAGCCAGACTTATGCCGGCCTGATCCTGGGCCTTCGCCCAGGCCGCCGGATTGACGGCCCCGATCATGGCTTTGCTGCCCATGGTGGCATAGGCGAAGCGGCTGGATTCCTCGGCCATGAAGACGATGAGTTCGAGGGGGTGGCGTAACGGTCCGCCAGCCGCCAGGCGTCTGATAGCCGCCAGGCCGCCGACCACGCCGACGATGCCGTCGTAGCGGCCGCCTTCAGGCACGGTGTCGAGATGGGAACCAGTGGCCACGGCCGGCAGCGAGTCGTCGGTGCCGGTCAGGCGGCCGATAATGTTGCCGAAAGCGTCCCGCCTCACACTCAGGCCGGCTTCACGCATCAGGCCCTGTATATAGTCGCCGGCCCGGCGGTCTTCGTCGCTGAAGGCCAGGCGGCTTATCCCCGGCTCGCCTTTGCTGAAGCCGGCAAGCTGGTCGATTGTCGCCATTACCCATTGTTTATCCATGGCGATACCTCCCTTTTTCGGTTGTATGTCAGAGCGTCAGGAACATAGTATAGAGGAACATAATGATGCCGGCGCCGCCGCTGGCGAGAGCCATGTACCAGTAGTAAGGCACTTTGTTGATCGAGGCCAGTGACGACATGAGGATGCCTATCTGGAGAAAAATAATGGCCTGTCCGAGTTTCATGCTGAAACCCTGGGCAATATCGCGCTCTTTTTCGAGTTTCTGAGCGTCCTGCAGGATATCTTTCTTTTCGGCTTTGTAGCGGGCTATCTCTTTGTCAAATTCGCTGATTTTGTCGGCGTAAGCTTTCTCCTGACCAGGCGGCGGCACAATGAAGGTCATGGCATCGCGCTGTACCTGGTAGGTGGTTTCCTTGATACTTTTAGCCTGGTAGAAAGCCCACTGGTCGGAAGCCTGGGTCTGGGAGAGAACGGTCCGGTTGCCGTAGCCGGCGGCCTTGAACGAGGCCAGAGTGGCGCACACGGCGAGCACTAAAGTGGTGATGGCGATGAAGGTCGGCAGTTTCTCGGTGAGGAAAGACTTGGCCGGCGAGGCCGGCTGAGGAGCTGCCTGGGGTGCTGACATTGTCTCATCCTTTCGTAGAGGTCTATCAAAAAATAAGCGCCCCTAAGGCGCTTGGCTCGGTGCTAGGAGACGAAAGAAATGGTAATGATGAGTAAGAGCACGGCAGCGACGACGCCGCCGATAAAGAGAGCGGTGCGGTTAGCCTTTCGCATGTCCTGCTTGTGATACCCGCGCTTGCTTGTCCCCTTCGACACAGCCCATCCCCCATTCAGTTGTCTTCTAGCTTCAATTTTAGCGTCTTTTCCTGAATTTGCAAGTCCTTCTCAGCTGGCAAAGATAAATTCTTTTCGACAAACCTGACAGGTGATGACCTTGCCATTGACTGCCTGGTGCATAGCGACAACGACGATGGCCCCACAGTGGGGGCAGATGATCTTGACGCCCTGCTTTATGCTGCAGGGGCGACTGCGGCGGAAAAAACTGAACATTTGTATCCCTCCCGTATATTACATGATATGCGGGAGGAGGGCGCACGAGCCCCTTAGTACCTGACCGGTTTTATAACGTTGTGAGCGTAGGTTTCCACAAGGTACTCGAGAATATTGTCGGTCGAAGTCATGACTTTGTCACCGTCTACGAGAACAGGCACCGAGTACTGGCCGCTGGCGGCGAAAACCTGCTGGCGCTTTTCCTTGACCGGGTTGACGTTGACGCAGATGTAGGTCAACTCGAGCTCGGCCAATTTTTCACGGATGGAGCGGCACTCCGGGCAGGAGCCTAGATTGTAAAGGATAAGCCTGACATCCATGGTCATTTCCTCCTTAGGCCCAGGCGTTCATCATCTCGCGGATTTTAACGACATGGGTCTGCTCTTCGGCCTTGAGGGCGGCGAAAATTTGGCGGGCTTCGGCGAATTTGGCGTGGGCAGCCAGTTCGTCGTAGAAAAGAATTGAGTCTTTTTCGGCGTGCATGGCGGTCGCCAAGATGGCCTCGACGGTTTTGAGCTCGGCGATCTTTTGGGCGGCGTCGGCCGGCCTCGGGAAGACGTGGTGCTCGGCGATGACAGTGAGATAGCGGGAGGTGTCGGGATCGAACAGGTAGTCGTCGGCATGGGCCTCTTTGCGGGCTTTGACGACATTATAAATTTCGGTGAATTTTTCCTGATGGTGAATTTCTTCGTTCATCAGCAGGAGGAAAAGTTCCTTGTGGGCCGGCTGGCCGGCCTGCTGGTAAGCCTGGTGGTAGAATTCGCGGCCGCGGGTCTCAATCTCGACGGCGATGCGCAATCCTTCAAGGTCGCTGAACAGGTTTTCCATGCTTCTACCTCCTAGTATGGTTCTGCTATTATATTCATTATTTGAGCCATTAATCCCTGCCGGCGACAGGTACAAGGCCCCGAAGAAAAGGCGCCATTTTTCGACGTCTTTTCTTTTCGGCGATAAAAAAAGACACGGTTTACGGCCGTGTCTTTCGCCCTTCTTTTGATTTATCATGAAACTTTCATTTGGGGGCGCCGCTTGGTGACTTATCCAGAGCGATGCCCAGCATTTTCGCATAGTACTCGATAATTTCCCGGCGGCGGACTATGCCGATAAACACGCCGCTATCGTCGACCACCGGCACGAAGCTCTGGGAAATAGCCAACGAGAGCAAATCTTGGATTTGCGCGTTAATATACACCGGGTTGACGACCATCCTGCGGGGAATATCGGCGATGGGTATGCGCTCGGTTTCGCTGAAGGCCAGGCCGGGCGTATTTTTCATTTTCCACAGCAAATCGCCTTCGGTGATCGTGCCGGCGTATTTGCCGTTCTCATCGACAAGGGGAACAGCGGTATAGCGGTGGTATTCCATTCGTTCGAGCGCCTGGCGCATGGTGGCCTTCAGAGGCATAAAAACCACTTCGCTTTTCGGGATCAGGAAAAAAGCAATATTCATA
>JAEZLU010000108.1 GCA_023415075.1 Bacillota bacterium | reverse complement strand
GCGAGTAGCTGGCGGTGTAGATGAAATCGACCTCCACCTGAAGGGGCGAGTTGCCCAACAGACGCAGGAACTGGGTCTCGGTGACGATTTTCGTCGGCATGAGATTGAGCAGCAGTATCTTGAGCGGTCGGATATCCTGGCTATAGGCCCGGTTTTCGTGCATGACAAAGATGTTTTCGCCCTCGAGGATACTGGTGGCCGGCAAATTATTGGGTATCTTGATCGGCAAGGCAAACACCTCCAAGACTCAAAGAGCGGCAAATTTCGCAATTAATATTATTCTAGGTGGCTTGGCTGTCGCTGTCAATCGTTTCCGCTGCCACCGCGACGGTTAACCGAGAGGCTGCTTGGCGGTTTACAAATCAACCGAGTGGGTGTAAGATAAAAAAGAACATGGTAAACTTTATTAATCAATAAGGTTGACAATTGACAGGAGGATGGGATGGATATACAGGCGATAAGCGATGCTGCCAATAAGGTGCTGGCCGGCGGCCGCCTGGACCGGCGGGAGGCGCTGACCCTGACCGCCGCCCCGGCTGAGGACGTTCCCCTGCTGGCGGCCTGGGCCAACAAAATCCGCGCCCGCTTCGCCGGCGAGGTCGTCGACATGTGCGGCGTCGTCAACGCCCGCGCCGGGGTGTGCCCGGAGGACTGCAAATTCTGCGCCCAGTCGGTCCACCACCAGGCGGGCAGCCCGGTATTTCCCCTCGTTTCGCCAGCCGCGGCCGAGGTTGCGGTTGCCCGGCTGGCTGGCGAGGGCGCCCGGCGAGTCAGTATCGTGACAAGCGGCAAAGGCATGGCGGGCGACGGTGATTTTGCCGGGATTATTGCTATCTTGGAAAATTTGGCCCGCCGGTCGGCGGTCGACGTCTGCGCCAACCTCGGCACCCTCGGCCGCGGGCAGGCCGAGCGGCTAAGGGAAACAGGCGTCAAACGCTACGCGCACAACCTCGAGACAAGCGAGCGCTTCTACCCGAAGGTTTGCACGACCCACCCTTACGGCGAGCGGCTGCGCACCCTGCAGGCAGCCAAGGCGGCCGGGCTCGGGCTGTGCGCCGGCGGCATCATCGGTCTCGGCGAGACCTGGGAGGACCGCATCGACCTGGCGCTCACCCTGCGGGACCTTGACGTGGACTCGGTGCCTATAAACATCCTCAACCCGCTGCCGGGCACCGCCCTGGCAGGCCAGCCGCCCCTGCCGCCGCTCGAAATCATCAAGACCTTCGCCATTTTCCGCTTCCTACTGCCGACCAAGGTCATCCGGCCGGCCGGCGGTCGGGAACTGAACCTGCGCGATCTGCAGGGAGCCGTCATGCTGGCCGGCGCCAACGGCCTTATTATCGGCAACTATCTTACTTTCGGCGGCCGCGACAGCCGCGCCGACTTTATAATGGTGGCCGACGCCGGTCTGAAGGCCGGCAAACACACGGCCGGGAGGGACAACAAATGAGCTATGACCTGATTTTCGCCCTCGGCAATAAAGTGCTCGCGGGCGGCCGGCTTACCTTCGAAGAGGCCCTGGAGCTTACCCGGATTGACGAGGCCGACATCCCGCTGCTGCTCGGGGTAGCCAACAAGGTGCGCTGCCAGTTCACCGGCAGCCGGGTCGACACCTGCGAGATCGTCAACGCCCGCTCGGGCGGCTGCTCGGAGGACTGCAAGTTCTGCGCCCAGTCGGCTCATCACGATGCCAAGATCGACAGCTATCCCCTACTGAGCGAAGAGGCCATCCTGCAGGCCGCCAGGGCGGCCGAGGCCCACGGCGCCTACCGCTTCTGCATCGTCACCGCCGGCTGCGGCATGAAGGGTGACCCCGACTTCGACCGGATTCTTGCTTCCATCCGGCGGCTCGGCCGCGACACCGGACTGCAGCGATGCTGCTCGCTCGGCCTTTTGGGGCCGGAACAGGTCCAGTCGCTGAAGGCGGCCGGGATAACCCGCTACCATCACAACCTGGAAGCCGGCAAAAGCTTCTTCACCAGTATCTGCACCACCCATACCTACGACGAACGGGAGGAAACCATCAGGCAGGTCAAGGCGGCCGGCCTCGAGGTATGCTCAGGCGGTATCATCGGTATCGGCGAAACGTGGGCTCAACGGCTGGAGCTGGCCTTCGCCCTGCGGGAGCTCGACGTCGACTCGGTGCCGATCAACGTCCTCAACCCGGTGAAAGGCACCGCACTGGCCGACCGGCCGCCCCTGCCGCCGTTCGAGGTGCTGCAGACCTTCGCCATTTTCCGCCTCATCCTGCCGGCGAAAATCCTCCGCTACGCCGGCGGCCGCGAAAAAGCGCTGGGTGAACTGGTGCCGCTCGGTTTTCTGTCGGGGATAAACGGCATGCTTATCGGCAACTACCTGACGACCGCCGGCCGCGGCGCCGCCGTCGACATAGACACCATCCACCGCCTGGGGCTGACGCCGGTCGGCGAAAGCGCCTAGGCAAGAAGTGGCGAGATAAATGGACAACCTGAGCAATTTAGCCTACAGGCTGGCGGGGGCGAAGGGCCCCCGCCTTTATATTGCAACAAAAAAATAAGAAAAAATAATTTTTTTTTACGGTCGGATGTTTTTTAATAACCCCCTTTCTTCTTCGCCAAATTGTGATATAATAATGAAAAATATGGTAGTTTTTTAACGGTTGATAGCAAAAAATATCGAATTGCGCAAATGTTTACCGGAATCTTGTCAGTATTTGTTGTCAGACTGCGGCAAACAGGACCCTGCCTGTTTTGCTGTTTCTTTGTCGAAGAGAATGCGCTTCATGTTTTAACCTCAGTCGAGTAGGAGGATCTCTTTGGAAAAGTCAACAGTTATCGGCGTTGTCCTCGGGGTTCTGGCCGTCACCGTAGGTATGGTTTTCAAGGGCGCCAGCCTGACCGCCCTTATCAACCCGGCGGCTTTCCTGATAATTATCGTCGGCACGGTCGCCTGTCTAATGAACGGTTTCCCGATGGCCCAGGTCAAAAATTTCCCCAAACTCTTCAAGATGCTGTTCAAAGAGCAGCATCTGATGCCCCGAGCCGAGGCCATGCAGCTCTTCCTGGAGCTGGCTCAGCTGGCCAGGCGGGAGGGCCTGCTGGCCCTGGAACCCAAACTGGAGGAAATCAGCGATCCCTATTTGAAAAGCGGTTTGAACATGGTTATCGACGGCATGGACCCCGAGCTGGTTATCGACATTCTCGCCCTCGACATCAGCCAGATGGAGGAGCGCCACCGTTCGGGCGCCCTCGTCTTCGCCCAGGCCGGCATGTACGCGCCGACGCTTGGCGTGTTGGGCGCCGTTATCGGCCTGGTGGCCGCTCTCGGCAACCTCGATGATATCGAAAAACTCGGCCACTCGATCGCCGCCGCCTTCATCGCCACCCTGCTCGGTATTTTCACCGGCTATGTATTATGGCATCCTTTCTCCAACAAACTCAAGATTTTGTCCAAGAACGAGGTTGAACTCAAACGGATGATGATGGAAGGCATTCTTTCCCTG
Organism: Bacillota bacterium; assembly: GCA_023415075.1. Classification (GTDB taxonomy): domain Bacteria; phylum Bacillota; class Negativicutes; order Sporomusales; family UBA7701; genus JAEZLU01. The sequence goes on along the minus strand of JAEZLU010000108.1, from coordinate 2,902 downwards.
CAGGCCGGCGACAACCCGGTGACGGTCGAGGCCAAGCTGCGGGTCTTTGTGCCCCAGGCCGAGCGGGCGAAACTCAAGCCTAAAGAGGTGCCAGATGTCGAGACGGCATGAGAGCCATCCACCCCATGAGGAACACGCCGACGAGACCTGGCTGGTGCCTTATTCCGATATTCTGACCCTGCTGTTGGCCTTGTTTATCGTCCTTTTCGCCTCGGCCCAGGTTGACCAGAAAAAGTTCGAGCAGTTGGCCGACTCGTTTAGCAATGCCTTCCGCGGCAATACTTCGGTGTTTGAGAGCACCCGCACGCCACCCCAGTCCACCGAGGGGGTGCCGAAGACCATGGAGCAGATGCCGGCGTTCATGACGGCTACCAGCAGTTCCGGCGGCTTTCAGAAGGAAACGGCCCAGCTAGTAGAAGCCAAACGGATGCTTGATAAATACATCGCGGATAACGGGCTGTCCGGCAGCCTGGGCACTTCGCTGACCGACGACGGCCTGCTCATCCGTATCAAGGACTCCGCCCTGTTCAACTCCGGCAGCGCCGAACTGCTGCCGTCCTCGCGCGCCTTCGCTGGCACAGTGGCCAATATGCTCGCCGCCCTGCCGCAAAGGGTGGTGGTATCCGGCCATACCGACAATGTGCCGATCAACACCGTCGAGTTTCCCACCAACTGGGACCTGAGCTCCAAACGGGCCGTGAACTTCATGAAGTATCTGATGGCCGCCAACACCAGTCTCAAGCCTGAGCGCTTCAGCGCCGTCGGCCACGGCGAATACCGGCCGGTTGCCGCCAACGACACGCCCGCTGGGCGGACCCAGAACCGGCGGGTCGAGGTGCTTATCGCCCGCACCCACTCACTCTGATGCCGGCAGCTTGATAGCGACTCGCCAAAAACCGCCAGCCGGCGGTTTTTTATTGGCGGTCGTCCCGCCGCCACTTCCGGCCGGGCACAAACGGCGGGGCGGTGAAATATAATAAGGTTGCTTATAGACCAGGCTACCCTTGGCGGGCTGCTGGCCGGCGGCAAAGAGTGAAACCCCGGCCAGCCGGGGTTTCACTCTTTGGGTGGGAGGAATGAACTTGACATTAGGCTAAAGGCCTGACGGTACCGAGGGCGGCAGCGTCCGGCCAGGGTGGGGGATCAGCGGCGGTAAGGCATGCACTCGCAGCTCTTCATATAGCCGCAGCTCTTCATATAGTCGCAACTCTTCATATCTTGGCAGGACATCATCGAGTGGCAGCTGTTCATGCATTTCGTGGCGTACTTACACGCCATGCACTTCATTGCCTGGCAGCTGGCTATGCTCTTCATCGCCTGGCAACTGGCCATCATGCCGTCGTCGTCACAGCCGCAACGACAGCAAGGCATCATTATTAATCTTCACCTCCCGGATCGCAGAGTGGATATATATTAACATAATATGATTACGCCAACGAAATGGTTCCGTGCGGACGCTCTTGTCGCCGGGTGTCGCCAACCAGCCGTTTGGTAGCCGGCTATAGAGCAATAACCGGCAAATTATCGCAAAATACCGCCTTTTTGGTCTTGGCCGCGGTTGTGACGATTTTACAATAATTTTTCGCAGACTAGGTCGAAGCTGATTGACCTTTCGCCAGGCAACGCATATAATAATAGAGAATAAAGGAATTTCTCTGTTAGGTGAGGCTCCTGCATAAACAGAGGCCACTGCCCGGAAACGTCGAGAGACGCCAATGGGTACAACAGGTATTACCGGCTTAAGGTTTTACTTAACGTGGCTGAGGAGAGTTCTCTACGTTATGCAGTGCTAAAACTCGACGAGTAGGGGAAGGTCATTCTCATTTCGCAGGCAAGGCCTTCCGGGAGGAAGGTCTTTATATTTTCCGCCGTTACCGGCGGCCGAAGGGAGGGTGACCGGAATGGAAGGCAGGCCCATAGGCGAACGCATCGCCCTTTTCCTGTCGGTAATGGGGCCAGGCATCATCACCGCCTTTGCCGATAACGATGCCGGCGGCATTGCCACTTATTCGTCAGCCGGAGCCAAATACGGTTACCACCTCCTGTTCGTGCTTTTCGTCAGCATCATCGTCCTGGCCGTCGTCCAGGAGATTTCGGCCCGCACCGGAGCGGTCACCGGCCGCGGGCTTTCGGATCTCATCCGCGAACTCTACGGCGTCAAATGGACCTTCTTTGCGATGACCGTTCTCCTGATAGCCAACCTTGGCACAACCGTTTCCGAGTTTTCCGGCATCGCCACAAGTTTCGAGATCTTCGGCGTCAATCGTTATCTGGCCGTGCCGATTGCGGCGTTCATCGTCTGGTGGCTGGTACTCAAGGCCAGCTACTCACGGATCGAAAAGGTCTTCTTCGTCCTTTGCCTGACCTTTTTCAGCTATGTTATTTCCGGGATAATCGTCGATCCGCCCTGGCGGGAGGTCCTGGCCGCGGCCGCCACGCCGACCCTGTCGCGGGAGCCGGGTTTCCTGCTGATCGTCATCGGTATCATCGGCACGACCATCACCCCCTGGGGCCAGTTTTACGTCCAGGCGTCGATCGTCGATAAAGGCATCACCGCCAAGAACTACATCTATACCCGCTTCGACGTTCTCGTGGGGGCCTTCTTCACCGGCTTCATCGCCTTTTTTATCATCGTCGCCACCGCCGCCACCCTGCATGTTAACAACATCACCATCGAAACGGCCGGCGACGCCGCTATCGCCCTTGCGCCGGTGGCCGGGAACTACGCTTCGCTGCTGTTTGCCTTCGGCCTTTTCGGTGCTTCGATGTTGGCGGCCTTCATCCTGCCGCTCAGCACCGCTTACGCAATTTGCGAGGCTTTTGGCTTCGAGCGGGGCGTCAGCAAATCTTACAAGGATGCCCCCGTTTTCTTCGGCCTGTACACGGTGATAATATTTCTCAG
>JAEZLU010000104.1 GCA_023415075.1 Bacillota bacterium | reverse complement strand
TGGGGGTTTTGCTATGAAAAAACTGGTCGCCGTCATGCTGGGCGCTTTCCTGCTCGCCTGCTCCGGACAGGCCTTCGCCGCTTTATCCGACACCCGGGCCGACATCGAGAAGAACTACGGCGGTTACCGCATGGTGGTCGACTCGGACAACCAACTGTGGGCCCGCGAGGACTGGGAGGCCAAGGGCCAGGCCCGGGCCAAGGCGGGCGGCTATGTGTACTACTTCGACCGCAACGGCCTGGCCTTTCAGATGGAGGTCGCCTATAACGACGACAGCCCTGCCTCGCGGATAAAGGCCCAGCGAATAACCCCGGTGTCCGCCATCCGCATCAAGGATCTCAAGGCCTATCTGCCGGAAGTTTATGCCCTGGTCACCTCGCCCAAGGCAGAGGTATTTACTACCAACGACCAACTCTCGCGCAACCTGAGCGACGACCGCTCGCCCTTGACACTCGGCGTGCTGGTGAAAGAAGAGGTCAAATCGCGCGGTACCTGGTACACCCTTGTGGCGTTTAACGTCAAGGATGAAGGCCGGCTGGTGAAAAACGCCAAATACGTCAACAAGGATTTATTCGTCCAGGAACTCAGCGTTGAGCGTTTTCGCCAGAGCGACCTCACCGACCAACGGAGCCCCACGCTGGAGTGGCAGTGGATGAAGGACAATTTATTCAAGTAGAAAAGCGCGGATGCTGCGCCGACAGCATCCTTTTTTCTTTTGTTGAAGTACCATATCGACCTGTAGCTGTGGCAGGATAAGGCCGCCCGGGCGGCGAATTAATACACCATTACACCAGGAGGTGCAGCAAATGAAGAAACGCGTTATCGTCGGCCTGCTGATTTTCTGCCTGGTCTCGCTTGCCGCCATTCCCGCCTCGCTGGCCATCGGCCTCGGCGACGTCCTCAAGGTGGGTGGCATCGGCTTTCTCGTCGACCGCTTCGCCTCGCCCCTCAACAGCTTCATAAATACCCTGACCTTCAAGCACGGGGCCGGCAGCGACTACGCCACTAAGGTCGTGCCCATCATCAGCCTCGGCTCGGGCGGCTACATCGGCGCCGCCCAGGTGACCGGCTCCCAGGACCTGGTCGACAGAACCCAGGCCGTCCTCCAGATCGATGCCGACTTCAACCGCCAGTTCCGGGTCAAAGCCGCCATCCCGATCGACAGCAAGAACCCTCTCAGCTTTTCGCGCGTCCAGGGCGTGGGCATATCGGCCATCATCGACGTTCGCATCTGATAGCCTTAGTCTAAGCCTAAAAATACGCAATCCTGCCGTAAACCGGCAGGATATTTCTTTATCTACCACGAAATATAGCGGTAGTAACAACGAGGAGGCAGGAAAATGCGCAAAATCTTGATTTCTTTGCTTGTCGTGATGTTTGCCGTTAGCGGCTTGGTTTCCGCGCAGGGCGCGAGCGAAATGACGGTGCTGGACAAAGCGACGGCGATCGAGAGGATCCTCTACGGGGCCGAGCAGACCGGCTCGCTGCTCGAACGGGTGAACAAAATTGAAAAGAACATGTACGGGGTGGAGACCAAGGACGCCCTGGTGACCAAGCTGGACCGCGTATACGCTTATGTGCGCGACAGCTCGTCGGCCGGACCGTCCTTTTCCCTGAAGCTCAACGCCGTCGAATGGCTGCTGTCGCATAACCTCACCAGTCAGCCGGCCAAGGCCCGCATCGAAAACATGGAACGGATCATGCTCGGCAGCCCGGTGGTCGGCTCGTTTGATGGCCGCCTGGACAAGCTGATGAAAATGGCTTATCCCGAGGGCCAGCTGGAGGTTGCCAGCGTTGCCGTCGCCAAGGACACCCTTATCCGTATCAAGATAGTGACGCCGCTCGATACCCGTAACAGCCGGGTGGGCGACGCCGTCACCTTCCAGGCCTCGGACGACGTTTATGTCGGCGGCCTGCTGGTAATCGGCAAAGGCGCCTACGGCACCGGCAAGGTGGCCAAGATCGAACCGGCCAAGAACTTCGGCCGCGACGCCAAACTGGAAGTATCCTTCGACAGCATCGACAGCATGGACGGCAGCAAGATCGACACCTTCCTCGGCGAAAAGGCCAAGGAGGAAACCAAGTCCCTGGCCAAGGCGGCCGGGGCGACCGTCGCCGGCATGGTGCTGCTGGGACCGATCGGCGTGGTCGGCGGCGCCTTCGTCCAGGGCCAGGATATAACCATTCCCGCCGGCACCGAACTGTTCATCCAGACCAAAAACGATATCGAAGTATACGGAATAAAGACGAAGTAGGCCGCGCAAGCGGCCTCTTCTATTTATTGGCTGATTATAGGGGCAGGAGATAGCGGCCGGCTTGTAGAATAAACTTTAAAATTGGAGATACTATGTTTACAACATATGGAACTGGGAGAAAAATATGCTTAATACAAAAAAACTCCTGGGCGGCTTATTGGCTGCCAGCCTGGTTTTCCTGGCCGCTCTGCCCGGCCAGGCTGCCGAAAAAGACCAGGCGGCGAAGGTTAAACCGCCGGCGCCTGTTGTCATCGAGGGCGACGAGCTGTATTTCAGCGACCTGACCGGCAACATTTTCGCCAAAGGCAGCGTCGTCGTCACCCAGGGCGACACCAAGATGCTTGGGCCGCTTATTCGCGGCAACTCCAAGAGCAATGACCTGTGGATCGACGACAAGGCCACTTATCTCGAGCCGGGCAACAAGCTGACCGGTTCGGCCTTTCACTACAACTACAAGGAGCATACCGGCTCGTTTGTCGACGCGTCCGGCACCATGGGCCGCGAGCTGGTGGCCGGCAAGCATGTCGACCTGGTTCCTGACGGCTATGTGATCTACGACGGCACGATGACCGGCTGCCCGGCCAAAGTCCCCGACTACCACGTCAGCGCCACCAAGGTGGAAATCTGGCCGGGGGACAAGCTTGTCGCCTACAATGCCAAGTTCTGGATCAAGGACAAGGTCATCTATACCATGCCTAAGTACCAGAAATCGCTGCGCAAGGATTCCCAGAGCGAGTTCCCGCGCCTGGGCTACACCAGCCAGGACGGCTGGTATATCGCCCAATACCTCGAATACCCGCTGGCCAATACCGACAGCGGCAGCATCGGCGCGTACACCGACCTCGCCTATTATGGCAAGCGGGGCTTCAAGCCCATCTTCGGCCTCTTCGACCGGGAGCGTCTGTACAGCCTGAACCTGGTAAAGGGCGACTTCCGCGACGGCAACAACTATTGGATAACCAAGGAACCCGAGCTTCGCTTCGACTGGCACCCGCAAAGACTCGGCAAACTGCCGGTCAGCTACAGCTTCTATGCTATTTACGGCAAATGGACCGATTCCGCAAAGTCCGCCTGGCACCAGGATTATAATCTTTACTTCAGCGGCGACGAGATTAAAATCAACAACTT
>JAEZLU010000028.1 GCA_023415075.1 Bacillota bacterium | reverse complement strand
AGGGGATCGATAATAAAGCTCGCCCGGTAGGCCGCGCCCGTTTCCGTCCCATATACGCCATAAGCGCGGGCGATTTTGCCGTTGCGGTCGGCCAGCAGGGGGTACTGAACCCGGCTGGCACTTGGCGAGATTTCGTGGAAAACCTTATGGGCGTAAACGCTGTCGGTGCTCACGGCAATGGCTGTGGCATTAAGGCATTTGAGGCACGGGTAAATGTCGGCAACTGCCGCCAGTTCGGTAGGTCAGACAAATGTAAAGTCACTGGAGTAAAAGAACAGCAGCAGCCACTTGCCGCGAAAATCGCCGAGACTGACTTCGATTTCGCGGCCGCGGTAAAAAGCCGGGGCCCGGAAGTCGGGTGCCGGCTCCTCCAGCCGGAAACAATGGCGCTCTTCGGCCGCCGGCTTAGGGCTTTGATCCATATGCTTTACCTCCTTGCTCTATTATACGCAGGCTGAACATATTACGTAACCTGCGGGCAGCCCCGGGTAGGGCGGCTGATTGAATAGGGCCGGCCCGATATGCTACAATTACCCTGACAACACTGAGAGGAGACCTTCATGAGCATCTTTCACGCCTGCGACATCCGCGGCATCGCCGGCCGGGACCTGACTGACGTCGCCGCCCGCAAGATCGGCCTGGCTGTCGGCCTGAAGCTGTCCGGGTGCCCGGTAGTGGTCGGCGGCGATATCCGCCTGTCCACCCCCGGACTGCAGTCGATCATAATCGAAGCCCTTGCGGAATCGGGCTGCCGGGTTATCGACATCGGTACCGTGGCCACGCCGGTTTTCTACTATGCCCTCAAGGTCACCGGCGCGGCCGGCGGCGTGATGGTCACCGCCTCCCACAACCCGGCAGCCTATAACGGTTTTAAGCTGGTCCTCGGGCCGGGGCCGGTCACCGAGGCCGAGATCGCCGAGATCGCCGACCTCAGTGACCGCGGGGCCCGCGCCAGCGGTGCCGGCACCAGCGAGCGCCGGCCGGTCACCGACGACTATATCGCCTTTACCGCCGACCGGGCCAAACCGGGGCGGCTGAAGGTCGTCATCGACGCCGGCAGCGGGGCTACCGCCGGCATCGCCCCCCGCCTGTACCGCCGTCTCGGCTACGACGTCGTCGAACTGTTTTGCCAGGCCGACGGCACCTTTCCCCACCGGCCGCCCAACCCGGCATTGGCCGAAAACCTCGGCGCTTTGGGCGAAGCCGTACGCCAAAGCGGTGCCGCCTTGGGGCTAGCCTTCGACGGCGACGGTGACCGGGTGGGCTTTGTCGACGAGACCGGCCGGCCGGTCGACAACGACGATATCATCGTTCTCCTGGCCCGCGCCCACCTGGAACAGGGAGCCGGGACGATTATCTACGACGCCAAATGTTCGATGGTCGTCCCTGAGGAAATCGTCAAAGCCGGCGGCCGGGCGGTCATGGCCCGGGCCGGCCACACCTTCAGCAAAGCCGCCTTTCAGCAAGAACAGGCCCTCTTCGCCGGCGAGATTAGCGGCCACTTCTTTTTCCGCGAACTCGGCTACGACGACGGCATGTACGCCGGCCTCAAAATGGCCGAATTCGTCGCTGCCCACGGGCCTTTGTCCGCCCTGGTCGACGCCATTCCCAACTATATACTCACACCCGACATCCGCATACCCTACCCCGGCGACGACAAAGAAGCCGTCCTTGCCGCTGCAGCCTCCAAGCTGGCCGCCTGGCAGCCCAACCTTATCGACGGCGTGCGCCTCGAATTTGCCGACGGCTGGGCCATGATCCGTTCCTCGGTCACCGAGCCGCTGTTCACTTTCCGCTTCGAAGCCAAGACCGCTGGGCGCCTGCGGGAAATCGCCGGCCTGCTGCTGACCGCCTTGCCCGACAGCCTGCGCCAGGCCGTCGAGCCGCGGCTGCCTGGCTGATTAGCCTCAAATCGAGGAGGAATTGTGGAAATCCGCCGCGAATAACCTAAAAAACCACAATATATTCCGCCCGCAGGAGCATGCAGCTTCTGCGGCCAAGGAGCCTGCATGAACGTACACATCCTGGCCAGTGGCAGCACCGGCAACGCGGCCCTCGTCCAGATGGGCGGCGCCAACATCCTCGTCGATGCCGGTATCAGCGCCCGACGGATAAAAAACGCCCTCGGCGCCGTCGGCACCGCCATCGATGATCTGGACGCCGTCCTTGTCACCCACGAGCATCGCGACCACGTCGCCGGCCTGCCGACCCTCAGCCGTAAATACAAACTGCCCATCTACGCCCGTCCGGCCGCCTGGGATAGCCTCGACCGCGAACTGCCCCAGCCGATTGACGCCGACAGCCGCCGCCTCCTCGGCGACAGCCTCGATATCGGCGAAGTCAAGATCGAACCGTTTAGCCTGTCCCATGACGCCGCCGACCCGGTAGGCTTCAGCTTCTACCACCGCAGCCGGAAATGCTGCCTGGCCACCGACCTCGGCTTCGTCACCGACAACGTAAAAAAGGCCCTTGCCTTTGCCGACGTCCTAATCCTCGAAGCCAACCATGACATCGACATGCTTAAGCAGGGCAGTTATCCCTGGTTTTTAAAACAGCGCATCCTTTCGAACCGCGGTCACCTGGCCAACACCGACGCCGGCTGGACGCTGGCCCGTCTGCCCCGCAAAAGCCACTGCCACGCTTTTCTGGCCCACATCAGCCAGGAAAATAACCGGCCCGAACTCGCCGAACAAACGGTGGCCGCAATCCTGGGCGAGCAGGAATGCCGGCTGGGTAAGGACATCACCCTTCACCTGACGTTCCCTGACCAGACTGCAAGCCTTGAATAACCTGCTGGAGGGATTAGGCATGCTTCCCCTGTACCGACGTTTGGCCCCCTACTTCATCATCGCCGTCATTGGCGCCCTTATCGGTGGCGGCCTGGTTCTCGGTTACGGCGGCCGTCTCGCCGACCCGGCCTCCCAGAAGCCGCAAAATATTCTGCAGCCTTCGGTGGCGCAGGCCCAGCTATCCGACGCCCGCAACACTGCCATCGTCCGCGCCGCCCAGGCCATCGGCCCGGCGGTTGTCGGCATAACCAACAAAGCTTACACCCGCGACATGTTCAACCGTGCGGTCCTGATCGAACAGGGTACCGGCTCGGGGGTCATAATTGACGCCCGCGGCTACATCGTAACCAACTACCATGTCGTCGAAAACGCCCAGGAACTGACCGTCTCCCTGTCTGACGGCCGCACCTTCACCGGCAAGCGCGTGGGCATCGACCCGCCGACCGACCTTGCCGTCGTCAAGATCGACGTCGCCGGCCTGCCGGTCGCGCCCCTCGGCGACTCCGACGGCCTGATGGTCGGCGAACCGGCCATCGCCATTGGTAACCCCCTCGGCCTCGAATTTCGCGGCAGCGTTACCGCAGGTGTCATCAGCGCCCTCAACCGCTCCTTTGAAATCGGCGAACGCCGCTTCAAACTTATCCAGACCGACGCCGCCATCAACCCCGGTAACTCCGGCGGCGCCCTCGTCAACGCCGACGGCCTGGTCGTCGGCATCAACAGCGCCAAAATAGCCGCCGCCGGCGTCGAAGGCATCGGCTTTTCCATACCTATCAACACCGCCCGGCCAATAATCCAGTCCCTTATCGACAAAGGGAAAGTCGCCCGCGCCTATCTTGGCGTCGGTATTCTCGACAAGGCCCTGGCGGCCCGCTACGGTTATCAGCTCAACCTCGACAAAGGCGTCTACCTGGCCGCCGTTCAGGCGGGCGGCCCAGCCGCCAAAGCCGGCCTGCGCGAAGGCGACATCATTCTGCGGATTGCCGGCAGCGAAACAAATAGCGTCGCCGACCTGCGGGCCGCCGTCGACGCCCAGCCCGTAGGCGGCAAAGCCGACATTGTCATCATCCGCAGCGGCCAGACGGCCACCCGCACCGTATTCCTCGAAGAAATGCCGAGCCAGTAAAATGCTGCGCATTACCATCGTCGCCGTCGGCAAAATAAAAGAGCGATACCTTACCGACGGTATCGCCGAATACAGCAAGCGCCTGACTCCCTTCTGCCGTCTTGAGATCGTCGAAGTCGCCGAAGAGAAAATGGCCGACAACCCCTCGGCCGCCGACAAGGCCAGAGCCCTGGCCCGCGAAGGCGAGCGGCTGCTGCGGGCCGTGCGGCCCGGCAGCCACCTGACCGTACTCGACCTCAGGGGCCGGCAAATGGCCTCCGAAGAACTGGCGGCCCAGCTCGACGCCCTGGCGGTCGCCGGCACCAGTGACCTTACCTTCGTCATCGGCGGCGCCTTTGGCCTGGCGCCGGCGGTAACGGCCGCCGCCCAGGACAGGCTGTCCTTTTCGCCGATGACCTTCACCCACCAGATGATTCGCCTGCTGCTTGTCGAGCAGCTCTACCGGGCCTTCAA
>JAEZLU010000338.1 GCA_023415075.1 Bacillota bacterium | reverse complement strand
CGGAGGTGAACGATATGGTGCAGCAAAAACTGGTTGAAGACATTGTGCGGGAAGTGCTCAAGACCGTTTACCAGGAAGCGAACGCCGCCCCCAAAACTGCCGGGTCGCCCGCCGGCGGCCTGAGCCCGGAGAGGGACTATCCGCTGGCCGCCAAGCGGCCGGACCTGGTAAAAACACCGACCGGCAAGCGATTGGACGATATTACCCTCGAGAAGGTGCTGGGGGGCGAAATCGGTCCGGATGACGTGCGGATAACGCCGCAAACCCTCAGGATGCAGGGCGAAATCGCCGAAGGCATCGGCCGGGTCCAGTTCGCCCAGAATATGCGGCGGGCCGCCGAACTTACCGCCATCCCCGACAACCGCATCCTGGAAATCTATAACGCCCTCCGCCCCTACCGCTCGACAAAACAGGAGCTGCTGGCGATCGCGACCGAAATGGAGTCCAAGTATAACGCTAGGATAAACGCCGCTTTTGTCCGGGAGGCTGCCGAGGTTTACGAGCGCCGCAATCGTCTCAAGGCGGATTAGGGTGGGAGATTCATGACAATCGTCGCAGGGGTCGACATCGGCAATTCGACGACCGAGGTGTGCCTGGCAAGGTGCACGCGGGGCCAACAGATGCAGTTTCTGGCCAGCGGCATAACCAAGACCACCGGCATTAAGGGGACTACCGCCAACGTGCCGGGAATCATGCTGGCCCTTGAGGAAGCGTTGCGGGCGGCGGGACTGAAAACCGCCGAGCTTGATGAGATTCGCCTTAACGAGGCCACGCCGGTGATCGGCGACTTGGCAATGGAGACAATTACCGAGACCATTATCACCGAGTCCACCATGATCGGCCATAATCCGTCTACTCCCGGCGGGCTGGGGCTCGGGGTCGGTGTCACCCGGCCGTATGCGAGTCTGGTAACGGCCGCCACCGGCGAAAAGATGATCTGCGTCATCCCCCGGGGGGTGGACTATGAATATGCCGCCCAGGCTATCAACAAGGCGGTGGCGCGGGGCGTCCAGGTGCAGGGGGCGATCGCCAGGCAGGACGACGCCGTGCTGATCGTCAACCGCCTTGAACGAAAAATACCGGTGGTTGACGAGGTCACCCTCATCGACAAGGTGCCGCTGGGTATGCTGGCGGCGGTGGAAGTGGCCGAGCCGGGGCAGACCATCAGAACGCTTTCCAACCCTTACGGGATTGCGACCGTCTTTGGCCTGTCAGCCGACGAGACCAGGATGGTTGTCCCGATCGCCCGGGCGCTCATTGGTAACCGCTCGGCGGTGGTGGTCCGGACGCCTCAGGGAGATGTGAAGGCACGGACCATACCGGCGGGGGTGGTGACCATCAGTGGCGCCAAGGGCAAGGCTGATATCGACGTCGACGCCGGCGCCGGCAAAATCATGGAAGCGGTCGAACGCGTCCAGCCGGTGGAAGATGTCAAAGGGGAAGCCGGCACCAATGTCGGCGGCATGCTGGAGAGAGTCCGCCAGGTCATGGCCGATCTCACCGGCCAGACGCTGAGCGAGATGAGAATCCAGGACGTGCTCAGCGTGGATACCTTTATTCCCCAAAAGGTCCTGGGCGGTCTTGCGGGTGAATTCGCCCTGGAAAATGCGGTGGCTCTGGCCGCCATGGTTAAAACCAGCCGTTTGCCTATGCGGCAGATCGCCGACCAACTCGCGTCCAAGATGGGGCTCAGGGTGGTAATCGCCGGCGTTGAGGCCAACATGGCCATTCGCGGCGCGCTGACGACCCCGGGTACGGCAAAGCCCCTGGCGATCCTCGATGTCGGCGGGGGCTCGACCGATGCCGCCATCATCACCCGCGACGACAGGACGCTCGCCATACATTTGGCCGGCGCCGGCGATATGGTTACCATGCTAATCAACTCGGAGCTTGGTCTTAACGATTTCGATCTGGCGGAAGATATCAAAAAGTATCCGCTGGCCAAGGTCGAAAGCCTTTTCCATGTCAGGCTGGAAGACGGTACGGTGCGCTTTTTCGAGCAAAATCTGCCGCCGGAAACCTTCGCCCGGGTGGTTATCCTTAAGGATGGCTATATGGTGCCAATTCCCTTCGACCATCCGCTTGAGAAAATACGCTATGTCCGGCGGGAGGCGAAGAAAAAGGTATTTGTGACTAACGCGCTGCGGGCGCTGGCGCGGGTGGCGCCGACAGGCAATATCCGCCATATCGATTTTGTCGTCCTTGTGGGCGGCTCGGCTCTGGATTTCGAGATAGCCGACATGGTAACCGATGCGCTGGCAGAGTACGGTATTGTCTGCGGCCGCGGCAACATCCGGGGGACCGAGGGGCCGCGGAACGCGGTGGCGACCGGTTTGGTATTATCTTACGGCAGCGGAGAAGAGGGTTGATAGGCTTATGGAAAGCGCGCCGATAAAACCCAGTATCGTGATATATGTCAATTCCCATTACGGGCAGGAAGCCAAGCTGCGGGAAGTACAGGCCGGAATCGAGGAAGAGGGGATTCCCTGTTCGTGGCACGTAGGGGCGGGCGATGCCGGCAGCCTGGCTTACCGCGGAGCTTCCGAGTCGCATCTGGGGGTTGGTGTCGGCATAAGCGCCGAGTCTATGAGCGTCCATTCCCGCAAACTGCCTGAGGAGAAGCCGCTGTTCGTATTGGCGGACGGGAATAACTCCGCGGCTTGGCGTCGTCTGGGCTGCAACGCCGCCCGCCTGGTTAAAGGCACGCCGTTTAAGGAGCTCGTCGCCGGTAAGGCGGGCAGCGACGACGACATAAGGAACTGGCTTGCCGCTGTTATTCGGGAGATTATCAAGCAAAAACAACTGAACGGCCATGGGAGGTGAAAGCATGGTCAAAAAGGCAATTGGCCTGATCGAGACAATCGGCCTGGTGGCGGCCGTGGAAGCGGCTGATGCAGCAGTCAAGGCTGCCAATATCGAGCTTCTCGGCTACGAACTTACCAGGGGCGGGGGTATGGTGGTCGTCAAGCTGCTGGGCGATGTAGGGGCCGTCAAGGCTGCAGTTGACGCCGGCGCCGGCGCGGCCGGCAAGGTTGGCACCGTGTGGGCTACCCATGTCATTCCCCGGCCGCATCAGGAACTGGCCGGCATGGTCGAAAGCAGGGAAACTGTGGGCCGGAAGACCCAACCGCCAATTACCGTAGTCAACGAACCGCCAGGTCCGGAGACGGCCAAAGTCAATGAAGCGGAAGCAGAAACTGCTATGCTTCCGGAAACGGATGCTGCCGCTAATCCTATTGAGAAACCGAATTCGGATCTCTGCAATTTGTGCGGTGACCCAGCTTGTCCCCGTAAAAAGGGTGATCCGAAAGTGACCTGCCGGCATTACGGAAAAGACAACAAACAGGAGGATGAGTAACATGCGTGGAGAGGCTTTGGGAATGGTTGAAACAAAGGGGTTGGTCGGGGCAATCGAGGCGGCTGACGCAATGGTGAAGGCGGCCAATGTGACAATGGTCGGATATGAAAAGATCGGTTCCGGACTGGTCACGGTTATGGTCCGGGGCGACGTCGGCGCCGTCAAGGCCGCGACCGACAGCGGTGCGGCCGCCGCCGGAAAAGTCGGCGAGTTGGTATCGGTTCACGTCATTCCCCGGCCGCATGCCGACATCGAAAAGATACTGCCGAAGCCGGAAGCCTAAGTCGGGCAGCTGAACAGGGGGTGGGAGAAACGGACGCAGAATTGATCGAAGCCGTTGTTGCCTGTGTCGTGAAAAGGCTGGCAAACACTCCCCCGGAGACGGCCGCGCCCCAAGGCATACCTGTAGGCATATCAAACCGGCATGTTCATCTTTCGGCCCGGGATGCGGCCGCGCTCTTCGGGAATGGCCATGAACTGACCAACGTCAAGGAGCTCCGGCAAGTGGGCGAATTTGCCGCGGCCGAAACCGTTCTGCTTGTAGGTCCCAAAGGGGTTATCCAGGGAGTGCGGGTGCTTGGACCGGCGCGGCGAGCCAGTCAGGTGGAGATATCGCGTAGCGACGGCTTTCAGTTGGGGATCAGCCCGCCTGTCCACGACTCCGGTCAGCTTGCCGGCGCGGCCGGCATTACCGTGGTCGGGCCGGCGGGGGCGCTGAGCCTGAGAGAAGGCGTCATCATTGCCGCCCGGCACATCCATATGAGCGAGGCCGACGCCGCTTTATACGGCCTGGTGGATGGGGACCGGGTAGCTGTCGAGACGTCCGGTCCGCGGGCGGTAAGTTTTAAGAATGTGACGGTGCGGGTCGACGCCAGATTCCGCTTGGAATTCCATATCGATACCGACGAGGCCAACGCCGCCGGCCTGAATAACGGCGACTTGGTCGGTCTGGCCAAGGGGTAGGGGGTGAGCCCTTGCAGCACGAGAATCTTGTTGAAATAATTACGCGAGAGGTATTGCGGCGGCTCAGCCGGGAGGCGCCGATCGCCGGCTCGCCGGCTACCAAGAATGTGCTGGCGCTGTTTTGCGGCGGGACAATCGGCTTGGAGCAGGGATTGGCAGCTTTGGCGGAAATCCGTTCCCAGCCGGCGACGATTACCGTCGTACTATCGGCTGCGGCCGAGAGGATCATAGGAGCGCGGCGGGTGCGCGAAAGCCTGGGAGCGGATATCGCCGTTGCCGGCGCTCAGGATCCTTACCCCGGCGAAGGCCTGCGGGCGGCCGACGTCGTGGTTGTTCCGGTACTGACCCAGAATACGGCCGCCAAACTAGCCCATACTTTTGCTGATACAGCGGTTACCACCCTGGTTTTGCAGGCGCTGATGCTCGGAAAGCCGGTGGTTGTGGCCGTCAATGCTGCCGATCCGCGGGATGGCCGGCGGGCAGCCGGCGGCATGGGTCAGGCGCCGGCAGGCCTGACGCGGGCGTTGCAGGACAATCTGAAGCGGCTGGAAAACTATGGCGCCAGGTTGGTGGATGTAGGCCTGTTGGCGACGGAAATAAAAAAATGCTTCCAGTCGGGCCGGCAGGCGGACACGCGAGGCCCGCAGGCGAAGGTTGTTATCGACGCCGCTGCCGTCAAGGCCGTGCAGGCAAGCGGCAACAGGCGCCTCCTGCTGGCGGCGGGCGCGGTGGTAACGCCGCTGGCGATGGATGCGGCCCGCGAGCTGAATGTCGAGCTGGTACGCGCTAATAGCTGATGAGCATTCGTGTTGGGAGTGGATACCATGTGGGTTGGAAAAGTCATCGGTACGCTCGTGGCGACGCCTAAGGACGATAGTCTGACAGGCAGCAAACTCCTTATTGTCCAGCCGCTCGATTTCCATAACCGGATTGCCGGCTCGCCGATAGTCGCCGTCGACGCCATCGGTGCCGGCACCGGGGAAACCGTCCTGGTGGTTGAAGGCAGCTCGGCCAGGCATGTCCACGGTAAGCCGAATTCGGCGGTGGACGCTGCCATTGTCGGTATCATTGACAGTATTGAAGTGGCTTGGCCGCTGCCCGGTGAGGAGCAGTGAGTCATGAAGGTGTATACCAAAACAGGCGATAAGGGTGAAACAAGCCTGTTTTCAAAGCAGCGGGTGGCTAAAGACCATATCAGGGTGGAGGCATACGGCACGACAGACGAGGCTAATGCCGCCATCGGCCTGGCGAGGGCTCTGCTCACTAACCGGCAGTGGGCGGATAAACTGCTGATTATTCAGCGGCAACTGGTGCTCCTGAACGCCGATTTGGCCACCGAAGGCCAGCCTGTAAGGGGTGCGTGGCTGATAACCGAAAGGCATGCAGGCGAGCTGGAGACGTTTATCGATACGCTGGAACAGGTGCGCATACCGCAGCCGTATTTTGTGGCGCCGGGGGCCTGTCCAGCCAGCGCCGCCCTCGATTTGGCCCGGACAGTGGTGCGCCGGGCGGAACGCTGCGTTGTCAGGCTGCAAAGAAGCGGGACGATCCCCGAGACGGTGCTTATTTTCCTTAACCGGCTGTCCGATTTGCTGTTCGTCTTGGCCCGCTGCGCCGAGCAGGAAGAAACGGTCAAGGCGGTTACCAACAGGGTAATGTCAATATTAGGAGGCGATAGTATGTCCCAGATCAATATGCTGGAAAAGGCCAAACAGACCGTCGCCGCGGCGGAGGTCAAGGCCAGGGAAATAGGTGTGCCGATGGTTATCGCCGTCGTCGATCAGGGCGGGAATCTGGTGGCGCAGCACCGGATGGACGGAGCGCTGCTGGCCAGTATTTCCATAGCCCTTAATAAGGCCTATACCGCCGTAGCGCTCAAGATGTCAACCGAACAGGCCGCGGCGTTGTCCCAGCCCGGCCAGATGCTATATGGGCTGAATACGACTGATGGCTGTCGGATGATTGTATTCGGCGGTGGACTGCCCATTATCGCCGACGGGGTGATTGTCGGCGGACTGGGCGTGAGCGGCGGGTCGGTAGAGGAAGACATCTGCGTGGCAAACGCCGGGCTGGCCGCGTGGCGGTAACGATTTGCCGGGGGTGTGAGGCAATGGACCAACACTTGATTTCGCAAATTACGGCGCAAGTTCTGGCCAAGCTGCAGGAGCAGAGTCCGCCCCGGGCGGGCCTGGGGATCTTCGCCAGCCTGGACGATGCCGTCGGGGCGGCCCGCCAGGCTTACCGGCAGCTGAAAGGGCTGACACGGGAAAAACGCGAGGAGCTTATTAGTGCCATAAGGATGGCCGCCTGCGCCAACGCGACCCTGCTGTCGGAGCTGGCGGTCCGGGAGACCGGCATGGGCCGGGTGGCGGACAAAGTTGTCAAAAACAAACTGGCGGCGCAAAAGACCCCGGGCACCGAGGATTTGCACACCGAAGCCTGGTCAGGCGATCGGGGCCTTACCATCGTGGAACGCGGACCATTCGGGGTTATCGGCGCGATTACGCCCACCACCAACCCTTCGGAAACCATAATCAACAACGCCATCGGCATGATCGCCGCCGGCAACACGGTGGTGTTCAGTCCTCACCCGACAGCTGTGCAGACCTCGCGGAAAACGCTGGAAATACTCAATGAAGCGATCGTCAAGGCCGGGGGCCCGGAAAATCTCATGGTGGCTGTCGCCAACCCGTCAATTGAAGCCGCCGAACGGTTGATGAAGCACCCGGATATCAATATGCTGGTGGCTACCGGCGGGCCGGCGGTGGTCAGAGCGGTGCTCTCCTCCGGGAAAAAGGCCATCGGCGCCGGGGCCGGCAATCCGCCGGCCGTGGTCGACCAAACCGCCGATATTGCCAAAGCGGCCCGCGATATTGTCGCCGGTTGCTCTTTCGACAACAACCTCCCCTGCATCGCCGAAAAGGAAGTCATCGCCGTCGGTTCGATTGCCGACGAATTAATGGCCTACATGCGAAAAGCCGGCGCCTATCAGATCTCCGGGCGCCAGAC
>JAEZLU010000335.1 GCA_023415075.1 Bacillota bacterium | reverse complement strand
AGCTGCGGCGTTATGGAGGGAACTACACGTCCTTGGCGAGCATCGCCTTACGGACACCGCGCGCGCCGCCATGGACGGCGGCGCGACGAGTCATCAGTCAGGAGTCGGTTGACGAGGGCGCGGTGGGAGTTGGCGTGAGCCTAGGACGCGTGTGACCGTAATTTCGCCGCGCGTCTGAAGTTCTCCCGCCGCCGTTTTTGGCCACCATTTGTCTACAAGCTGGAAAGCCCGGAATTTACTTCCGGGCTTTTCTAGTTCATTTCATCGGCCTGCCGCAGCAGCGTCAGCTCCGGCCGGTCACCGGCCCGGGCCGGCTGGTGGTGGCGGCGGACCATATCGACAACCGCCGCTTCAACCCCGGCGGCAGCCAACATGTCAGCGCCCCGCTCGCCGTGGCGGAAATATATATGGAAAGCATGCCGGAGATTGGCCAGCCGGCCGCCCCGCCCGAGGCGGCCCCAGCCTTCGGCCCAGCCGGGGACCAGGCGGTGGGCGATCACGGTCATCGTCTTATCGAAGGTCGAAACATCGCCCTTGACCTTGCCGACATCGTGCAGCAGGGCACATCTCGTCAGCAGCCCAAGGTCGACGTCGTCCCGGCCGGCGGCCAACCGGCGGGCGGTATAGGCCACGTTGAGGGCGTGGCGCTGGTCAGGCAGGTGCATGGCCCAGAAAAAGCCGGCTTCACCGGCGGCGAGGCTGGCGGCCACAAAGGCTTCGTCAGCCGGCGTCACCGCCGCCGTGAGGGCATTTATGAACTGCCGTACGCGCCGCCACATCAGCGGTCGAAATAGGCCAGGTGGCTATACCCCTTGGCCGCTTGGGCCGTCGCCGCCGCCTCGCGGGAAGCAGCCTCCAGGCCCATCTCCACCGTCTGGCCGGCCTGCCGCAGGCGGCCGGCCTCGGCAATCGCCGCTTCCAGCCCGGCCGCAGCCCAGCCGATATACACGTCGCGGGCCGCCGCCGGCGGCGTTATGCGCTGGCGCTCCAGCGCCAGCAGCACGCGTTCGATGCCCATTGCGAAGCCGGTGGCCGGGCAGCCGGCGCCGAAGGCGGCCACCATGTTGTCGTAGCGACCGCCGCCGCACAGCGGGAAACCCAGGCCGGCGGTATAGCCCTCAAACACCATGCCTGTGTAATAGTTGAGATCGCGGATGAGGCCGAGGTCAAAGTTCACGTACTGTTCGACCCCATAGCCCACAAGCAGCCGACGGATGTCGGCCAGATTCTCGAGCGCCTCCCGGCTGACGTCGCTGGTCACCAGCTTATAGGCCTCGCCGACCATCTCGTCGCCGCCGTGGAGCAGAGGAATTTCGCGGATCAGCTTCTGGGTGGCCGCCGGCAGCGTGCTGCCGGCCAGACGCGCCTCCAGCCCCACCAGATCGCGGTTGACCATGCAGGTCTTGACCCGCTGCTGCTCAGCCGCCGGCAGGCCGCTCTCGGCCATTATCCCGTTGATGAACTGGACCTGACCCAGGCCGATCTGAAAGTCTTTCAGCCCGGCCTCCCGCAGCGCCTCGACCGCCAGCGCCACAACCTCGGCATCGGCCACCGGCCCGCCGGCCCCGAGCAGTTCAACCCCGGCCTGGTAAAACTCGCACTGGCGGCCGGCCTGGGCCTGCTCGTGGCGGAAAACGTTGGCCAGGTAAAACAGCCGCAGCGGCGGGGTGCTCTCGCGGAAACGAGTGGCCGCCATCCGGGCGATCGGCGCCGTCATGTCCGGCCGCAGGGCCAGGATGGCGTTATTCTTATCGAAAAACCTGAACATATTCTCAGCCAGATCGCCGCCGCCGACCGTCACCGTCTCCAGATACTCGAAGGTCGGCGTCACCACCTCGTCGTAGCCCCAGCGGGTGAACAGGCCGGCCAGGGCATTCTCGGCGGCCCGTTTGCGCCGGGCCTCGCGCGGCAGAAAATCTTTCGTGCCATAGGGAATCTGGGGCAAAAATTGCTGCGAACTCATGTTTTCGTCTCACCCTCCAGGCGGGCCAGTATCGTCTTATAACCGTCCGCACCATAATAAAGGCAGCGTTTGACCCGGCTGATGGTAGCCGTGCTCGCCCCCGTCCGGGCCACGATATCATCGTAGGTGTGGCCGTGCATAAGCATGCGGGCCACCTCAAGCCGCTGGGCCATCGACTTGATCTCGCCGATTGTGCACACATCCTCGAAAAACTGGTAGCACTCCTCCTCATTTTCGAGCAGCAGCACCCCTTTAACCAACTGATCGGTCAACGGCTCCTTGAGCCGCGGATTCACCGTCATCCCCATCGCTCCTTTTAACCGTCGATTGCTTGTTTACCCTATATTCGGCCAGGGGCCGGCTCATTCCTGCTTTATTTCTTTTATTCTTTAATCTGTGAAAATCTTTATGCATCAACTTGCCGGAAAATGGTTGACCGGTTAAACTGAGAATAGCACAAATAACGGGGGATTACATGAAAAAACTCTGGCTTGTTTTTGTCCTCGTCAGCCTGCCCCTGTGGCTGGGCGGCTGCGGCGCCGGCGAACCGGGAGCCGCCAGGCCGCTCAAGGTGGCCACCACCACCGGCCCCCACGCCGAGCTGCTGTACGCCGCCCGCGAGCTGGCCGCCGCCGACGGTCTCACCGTCGAGATCCTCGAATACGCCGACAACCAGAAAGCCAACGACCTCCTGGTCCGCGGCGAGGTCGACGCCAACAGCTTTCAGCCCCAGCCCTACTTCGAGAGCCTGGTGACCGACCGCCAGTGGTCGCTGGTGGCCGTTGCCCGCACGGTAGTTTTCCCGGTGGCCCTCTACTCGCAAAAAATCAGTCGCCTGGCCGACCTGCCACCGGGGGCCACCGTGGCTATCCCAAACGACCCGGCCGGTGAAGCCCGGGCCCTCCTGCTGCTGGAAAAGGCCGGCGTCATCACTCTCCGGGCGGGCGTCGGCGCAAAAGCAGCCGTCATCGATATCGTCGCCAACCCCCAAAACATCCGCCTGCGACAACTCGACGCCGACAAGCTGCCCGGGCGCCTCGGCGAATTCGACCTTGCGGCCATCCACAGCACCTTCGCCGTAGCCGCCGGCCTCGTCCCGGCCCGAGACGCCCTGGCCAGCGAAGGGGCCGACTCGCCTTTCGCCCACATCATCGCCGTTCAGGCCAAGGACAAAGACAACCCGGCGGTCGCAACCCTGGTCAAAGCCTACCGGTCGGATCATGTCAAAGATTATATCGG
>JAEZLU010000284.1 GCA_023415075.1 Bacillota bacterium | reverse complement strand
TGGCGGTGGGCAATGCTGTAGGATATGGCCAGGCCGAGGCCGGTGCCGGCTTCCTTGGTGGTCACGAACGGTGTGCCGAGCTTGTCGATGATTGCCGGGTCGATGCCTTTGCCTTGATCAATTATCGCCAGCGCCGCCTCCTGGCCGTCCGTATAAGTGCGGATGGTCAGGCGGCCGCCTTTGCCCATCGCCTCCAGCCCGTTGCGGGTTATATTGAGGATAAGTTGCCTGACCTCTTTTTCATCGGCAAAAATAGGCGGTAACGGGCGCTCCTCGAGGAGAACGCTCTGGTCATGCAGCAGGGCGTCGGACTGGATCAGCGGGTAGAGGGCCCGGACGATCTGGTTTAGGTCGACTACCGCCTTCTGCACCGCCTTGTTGCCGGCCAGCGACAAAAACTCGCTGATGATCGCATTGGCCCGGTCGAGCTCATCGAGCATCAGCTGGAACTGGTGGGCGTTGGCGGCGTTTTCCTTGCGGCGGGCGAACAGCTGCAGGTAGCCCTTGACGGTCGTCAGCGGATTCCTGACCTCGTGGCCGATCGAGGCGGCCATCTGGCCGATCAGGCTGAGCCTCTCCAGGCGGGCCACTTCGGTGTCGGCCTGCCGGCGGGCTTCCTCGGCGTGACGTTTGACCGACTGCTCGGCCACTTGTACCAGGCTGACCGGATACTGGTACAGGAAGAAGCCGATGGTCAGGCCGACGACCAGCATTATGCCTGCCAGCGCTATGGTCTCCACTATTAGCGGCTGGATATCGAAAAAGACTTCTATATAACCGACCGTCTCGTTGTTGTCCCTGACCGTCGCCCGGAACGGATAGGCTATTGTTGCTTTTTCGCTGACGACCTCGGCCGATTTCGGCGCCCCGACGCGATCGTAGACCCTGATTTCGGCCACATTGGCCCGGTGGTCGGCCTCGTCGGCCAGCTCGAGGAACTTCGAGATATTGTAATACCACAGTTCGGGATTGACGCGGATGGATGAACGGGCCCGGCGGACAAAATCGTCCTCGAGGATGTCGGCCTCGCGGGTGAAATCGTTCCACACCCAAAGGAAATGCAGAACCGGGAAGACGAGGGCGATCACGGTGCCGACGAAAATCGAAACAATCAACATCCGCCTGGCGAAAAGCCTGGCAAAATCTAGCCTTGTCACCAAGCTATCACCTCCCGAGCGGCAGTGCGCCCGTACGGGCGATGGCTGCCTGGCCGGCGGGCGAAAAGGCAAAGTTGACAAAATCGGCTGTCGACTTATCAAGCTCGCCTTTGTAAACGAACGCCAAATCCTTGGCAAAGATATAACGGCCGTTGGCAACGTTCTCTATCGACGGCGCCACGCCCTCAAAGGCCAGCGGTTTTATGCCACCGGCCGCGGCTAGAATCCACGTGCTGTCGGTAACACCGAAAGCCCCTGGGGTGCGGCGGATTGCTTCCGCTTCGTCCGGATCGGTATAAATGACCTGCCAGCGATCTTCCTGGTAAGCCTCGAACAGGGCTTCCTTATAGCCGGGCATCAGGTTGCCCAGTACCAGATTGGCGCTGTCGCTCTTTTCCCGCAGCAGCACATAGATTCGCGTGCCGTCGGCCCAGCTCTTCTTGGTGCCGGCGAGGATAGCCAGCACGTCGGCCGCCGACACGCTGGCGTCAGGCACCGCGCTGTGGGCGGCGAAAACCACCGCCACCCGGGCGTAGGGCAGCTCCTTCAGGCCCTTGGCCTTTTCGGCCGCCGTCAACGGCCGGGAAATGAGGCCGAGAGCCAGTTCGCCGGCCGTTACCGCGTTAATCGTCCCGCCGGAGCCGATGCTTCCGGGCACGGTAATAGTCTGCCCGCTGCTGGCGGCGTAGTCTTTGGCCAACTCCCGGGTAACAGGCAAATTGGTGCCCGAGCCGGCGACGACCGTCTTCACGGCCTGGTCGGCTACCGGCTGCGGCCGGGGCGTCTGGCCGCAGCCTGCTGTCAGGACAGCGGCTATGAGAACGATAATGAGTGCATTTATGCGGCCCATGGCGGCCCGTCCTTTCGCTGACAATTCCCAGATCGCACCAATTATAAGCTTAATTCGACAAATAATATAAAACCCTTTCATTTCACAACACGTAATATTCCAATATAACATATTTCCCCTTTGAGAGGCGCGGCTGCCCGCCGCACTGCCGGAAAACCCCAGCTTTTACAGAAAGCACGCTTTGACGGCCGGCGGCAAAAGCCGTAATATTAGTATATCAGCGTTTTATGTAAACACAAAGCATCCGGCTTGTCACAGAACTGTCACAGCCTTTGGTTATCCTGAAAGCAACAACCCGACAGTCGGACTCGCAAGGGAGGAGACTTGACATGAAAAACAACTGGCTTTGGGAAAAACGCCTGCTTATCGCCGTCGGCGCGGCTCTCATCGCCCTGCAGCCGGTTGCCCTGGCGGCGCCGGAGCTAACCCTCGAGGACAGCCTGGCCCTGGCCCTCAAAAACAACCCGTCCCGCCAGCAGGCGGTCAGCGACAAGGATAAAGCCGCCTGGGCCCTCGAAGAAGCCAAGGCCGGCCAGGGGCCGACCCTGTCCTTGAACGAGAGCGCTACCCGCGCCGACGGCGTAGCCGGCTCGGCCGCCGGCAACAGCTTCGGCACTTCGCTCCGGCTGAGCTGGCCGCTTTATACCGGCGGCCGCAACGAGGCCCTCGTCGATCAGGCCAAAGGCGGCCTGTCCGTGGCCGACAAAGGGGTGGACAAGGCCGAGCAGCAGCTCAAGCTTGACACCACCACCGCCTACTACGGCGTGCTTCAGGCCCGCAGCCTGGTCAAGGTCAACGAACAGGCGGTGGCCAACCTGAGCGAACACCTCACGAACGTCCGGGCCCAGTTCGATGCCGGGGCGGTCGCCAAGGCTGACGTCCTGCGGTCCGAGGTCGAACTGGCCAACGCCCAGCAGGACCTCATCAAAGCCAAGAGCAGCTATGAATTGGCTGTCGCCTCCTTCAACAACATCATCGGCATCCCCCACGACAGCCAAAGCGTCCTCAAAGACGAGCTGCAGTACGCCCAATACGGCGCCCCTCTCGCCGATCTCCTCGCCCAGGCCGCCAAAAACCGCCCGGAGATAGCCCAGGCGGCCGATAACGTGGCTATCGCCAAAGCCGGCCAGAAAGCGGCCGACAGCGGCGGCCTGCCGACCCTCAGCCTCAGCGCCGGCCAGGGCTGGGCCGGCGACACCTTCCCCGGCAACGACAGCAACTGGTCGGTCGGCATGACCCTCAGCTGGAATATCTTCGACAGCGGCATCACCAAAGCCAAGTCGGCCGGCGCCGGGGCTGCCATCGACAAAGCCCTGAGCCAGCAGCGCCAGACTGGCGACAGCGTCGCCCTCGAGGTGCGCCAGGCCTACCTCAGCATGAAAGAAGCCGAAGAGCGCATCCAGACTTCCCAGGTCACGGTCGACAAAGCCGAAGAAGACCTGAAAATCGCCAGGACCAAGTACAGCGCCGGGGCCGGCACCAATCTCGACGTCATTGACGCCCAACTGGCCCTGACCCAGGCTCACACCAACTATACCCAGTCCCTCTACGACTACAATGTCAACAAAGCCAAGCTGCAGAAGGCCACCGGCCAGATCTGAGGCGCAAAATACGGGCAAGGCAGCGGGTAACCGCCGGCCTTGCCCATTTTTTGACTTCCGCTGCCGCCTTCTTGCCGCTATAATTAAACTATGATACGTAAGGCGGACGGGCTTTGCCGGCCGCGGAGAGGAGACAAAAACATGGATGCAAAATCGGATCTTCTGGATAAAGGCGCGGTTCTTCAGCGCGACAAGACTACTTACGCCATCGCTCCCCATATTCCCGGAGGCATCATCCTGGATTTCAACCTGCTGCGGAAAATCGCCGATGTTGCCGAAAAACACGGCGCCCAGGCGATAAAGCTCACAAGCGCCCAGCGGGTGGCCATCGTCGGTTTGCCTGAGGACAAAATCGACGCCGCCTGGGACGACCTCGGCATGGACAAAGGCGCCGCTATCGGCCTGTGCGTCCGCAGCATCAAGATCTGCCCGGCCACCCACTTCTGCCGGCTGGCCCAGCAGGACGCCGTCACCCTCGGCCTTGAACTCGACCGGCTGTACCACGGCATGGAGCTGCCCTCCAAATTCAAGATGGCCGTCTCCGGCTGCATGAACTCCTGCAGCGAGCCGGCGATCAAAGACCTCGGTCTTATCGGCATGCCCAAGGGCTACCGGGTGCTGATCGGCGGCTGCGCCAGCGGCGTGCCCCGTCTGGCCGACACCCTGACCCAGGATGTGCCGCCGGCCGACGTACTGCCACTTGTCGACAAAATAATGAAATATTATCAGGAAAACGCGAAAAAATACGAACGGATGGGGCGGATGATCGACCGCCTCGGCCTGGAAAAAGTCAAGCAGGACATACTTGGATAAAGCGTGGAAAAAACATTGAAAAACACCGGAAAAACTACAAGGAATGATGGAAAAATGATGACCTTCGAAGGCCAGGCCCCGGCGGTGGACAAAAAGACCTTCGTCGCAGACGGGGCGCGGGTTATCGGCAAAGTTACCCTCAAAGAATTCGCCAGCGTCTGGTTCAATTCCGTCGTCCGCGGCGACGTCAACCGCATCGAGATCGGCCGCTACAGCAACATCCAGGACAACAGCGTCGTCCATGTTGCCGACGACTACCCGTGCATCATCGGCGATTTCGTTACCGTCGGCCACAACTGCGTTCTTCACGCCTGCACCATCGAGGAGCACTGTCTCATCGGTATGGGTGCGGTCATCCTTAACGGTGCCGTTATCGGCAAAGGCAGCATTGTTGCCGCCGGCGCCGTCGTCCGCGAACGGCAGATAATCCCGCCGCATTCGCTGGTGGTCGGCCTGCCGGCCAAGGTAATCAAGGAAGTGCCGGACGAGTGGTCG
>JAEZLU010000281.1 GCA_023415075.1 Bacillota bacterium | reverse complement strand
TCAGGCTGTTCGACCTCGACAAATACTTCCCGGTGGTCATCGGCAACGAAGACTGCAGCCGCCACAAGCCCGATCCCGAGCCGGTCCTGCTGGCTCTTGCCGCCCTTGGCCTGCCGGCCGCCGACTGTCTGATGGTCGGCGACAGTCCCCACGACCTCGCCAGCGCCCACGCCGCCGGCCTGAAAGCGGCCGCCGTCCGCTGGAGCGAAGTGCCCTGGGCCGACGTGCTGGCTGCCAAACCCGACCATATTGTTGAAACCATGGCCGACCTGCTGGCCCTCTGCCCGCCGGCCGGATGAAGGCCGCTTTCCGGCGGCATAAAACATAGTAGTATAAAACCTTAACATTTGCTACTAAAAAAATCGACAAATACCGCCGCGAAAAAGAGGAGTTTACGCGGTCGGCGAGAATATATCATCTGCTTGCCATGACATCCTTAGCTGTTTTTGAATACTAGATGGCCGCAGACTTTATTAACGGCGAATATCGCATACGGCGCATGGACGGGACGGCCTGGGGCCGCCGCCGGAAACACGCCGTCGCCTATGGGGGTTTACGGTCTATTATCTGCCAGATAGTAGATAGGTAGTAAGCTGCACTATGGCTCTTCCGCCCACCGCGGAACCGCCTGGTGCATTTTTTTATCCGCAAACAGCCAGAGTTTCCCATACAGCATAAGGCAGGGGAGGGGGGCGACAGCGATCAGGCTATAGCCGCGCCGCGGGCGCACGCAAGACCGACGCTCTTTTTTCGCCATTGACGAATGTTTTGTAAGTATTTTTGGGGAGGGTATAATGAGCACAAATCTACCGCAGAAAACCCAGGTCGTCGTCGCCAACCCGACCGGCATCGGGCTTTTCGGCCTGGCGATGGTCACCATGGTGGCGGCCTCGCAAAAACTGGGCTGGACCACCGGTCTGTCTTACGTCATCGTCTACGCCATGTTCCTGGGGGCGACCGCCCAGCTTATCGCCTCGTTTTTCGACTTTATGCACAACAACATCTGGGGGGCCACCGTGTTCGGGGCCTACGCCTTCTTCTGGTACGCCATCGCCACCTGTTGGCTCATCAAAATGGGCGTCTTCGGGCCAGCCCTGGCGGCGGCCGCCGATATCGCCCAGATCGGCTGGGCCTTCACCGGTTACCTGATTTTCTCGCTCTTAATGACCATCGGCGCCATGGAAGTAAATAAAGTTATTTTTATTATTATGGTACTTATCGATGTCCTGCTGGCAGCCCTGGCCCTCAATGCCTTCGGCATCGCCGCCCACGCATCCCACGCTGTTGCCGCCTGGACCGAGCTGGTAATCTCGCTCGTCACCTTCTACGCCTGCGGTGCCGTCGTCCTCAACACCCATTTCGGCAAGCCGTTTATGCCGATGGGTAAGCCGTTCGGCATATTCAAATAATCACGGACTGCCCGGATTTTTCAACATTTAGCGGCCCTTGGCGTGACAACGCTGAGGGCCGCTTGTTGCGTGGGGAGTGCTGGCCGGGGTCCTGACGGGGGCCGGTCTTTTTTGTTCTGTGGGCGGTTTTGTAGGGAAAATAGCAGGAAAATAGCGGCAAGTCGTACAATATATTATCCTTTGGACATATTATAGACGGGATTTTTTTCGCAGGAGGGCTCCAAGCAGTGATCAAGATAGCGATAATCGGCGGTACCGGCCTTTACGACCCGCGGATTCTCGACAACGTGCGGGAAGAGAAGATAATTACTCCGTACGGCGAGGTGGAGTACAAGGTCGGCGACTACGCCGGCCGGTCGGTGGCCTTCATTCCCCGTCACGGCAGCAAGCATTCCATCCCACCGCACCTCATCAACTACCGGGCCAACATCTGGGCCATGAAGCGGCTCGGCGTCGAGTGCATCATTGCCACCACCGCCGTCGGCTCGCTCAACCAGGCGATGGCTCCCGGCCATTTCGTGTTTACCGACCAGTTCCTCGACTTCACCAAGAACCGGATAACCACCTTTTACGAAGGCGGTGACCGCGGCGTCGTCCACGTCGACGTCAGCGAGCCCTACTGCCCGGGCTTGCGCCGGCTGCTGACCGACGCCGCCCGGGTCGCCGGCATCCCGGCCCATGACAAGGGCACCTATGTCTGCACCGAGGGGCCGCGTTTCGAAACGCCGGCCGAGATCAAGGCCTTCAGCCTTTTGGGCGGCGACCTTGTCGGCATGACCAACGTGCCGGAGGTCGTACTGGCCCGCGAAGCCGAAATGTGCTACGCCACCGTGTCGATGGTCACCAACTACGCCGCCGGCATCTCGCCCCAGCCGCTGACCCATAAAGAAGTGCTCGACACCATGAAGGCCAACATGGCGAACATCAGAAAACTGGTCATGGAAACCATCGGCCGGCTGGACACGGAAACCGGCTGCGCCTGCCGCCACGCCCTGGCCGAGTATGGCGGCTTCAAACTATAGACAAAGGATGAGCGAACCTTGCGGACAATGAACTGGCGGGCCGACTGTCTTCAGCTTCTCGATCAGACGGCCCTGCCCCTCAAAACCGAATACATCGACTGTCAGGACTGGCGGCGGGTGGCCGAGGCCATCAGGCGGCTGGAGGTCAGGGGGGCGCCGGCCATCGGCGCCGCCGCCGCTTTTGGCCTGGTACTGGCGGCCCGCGAATTGGCCGGTAAACCGGGTGAATTATTGTCGGGCCTGCGGGCGGCGGCCGGTGAACTCCGGCTGACGCGGCCGACCGCCGTCAACCTGTTCTGGGCCATCGACCGGATGCTGTCGGTGGCCAGCCGCTACGACACCGACGCCGAGCCGGTCGCGGTGGTGGCCGCTCTTGAGGCCGAGGCGCTGGCAATCGCCAGTGAGGATGAGGCCGTCAACCGGCGGATCTCGGAAAATGGCGCCCAGCTTTTCAGCGGCGGCATGGCCGTGCTCACCCATTGCAACGCCGGCGCCCTGGCCACAGTGGCCTTCGGTACCGCCCTCGGCGTCATCCGCCAGGCCTGGGCCGAAAAACGCATCAGCCGGGTATACGCCGACGAAACCAGGCCGCTCCTCCAGGGGGCCAGGCTGACCGCCTGGGA
>JAEZLU010000264.1 GCA_023415075.1 Bacillota bacterium | reverse complement strand
CTGATAAAGGCGATCGACTGGCATCCGCTGGCCATCGCCGGTTTCCGCAGCGCCATTGCCGCCATAGTGATCAGACTGGCTTTTCGCGGCCAGCGGCTGACCTTTGACCGGCCCCAGCTCATCGGCGCGGCCGGCTATGCGGGGACGGTAATGCTGTTCGTGGCCGCCACCAAACTCACGACGGCGGCCAACGCCATCCTCCTCCAGTACACGGCCCCGGTGTTCGTCGCCTTATTGGCGGCCTGGTTTCTCGGCGAGAAGCCGCGGCCGGCCGACTGGCTGACGATCGGCGTGGTTTTTGCCGGCATGGTGCTGTTTTTTCAGGACAAAATGTCGGCCGGCGGCCTGTGGGGCAATATGCTGGCCCTGTGCAGCGGCTTCACCATGGCGGTGATGGGCGTGGCCATGCGCTATCAGAAGGACGGCTCGCCCTTCGGCTCGGTGCTTCTGGGCAATATCGCCACCGTGGCCTGCGGCCTGCCGTTCATGACGGCGCCGCTGCCCGACCTTACCGGGTGGGCGGCTCTAGTGACCCTGGGCTGTTTCCAGCTGGGGCTGTCGTATGTGCTGTATTCGATCGCCGTCAAGCACGTAACCGCCCTTGAGGCCATCCTGATAACGACAATTGAGCCGATCTTGAACCCGGTATGGGTGTTTCTTCTGCTGGGTGAGCGACCGGGACCGTGGTCGCTGGCCGGTGGATTTATAATCGTAACCGCGATCGTCGGCCGCTACCTGTGGCCCGGACTGAAGGCCAAGCTTTCCCCGTCGGCCTAGAGCGCGAGCTTGTCTATGAATCCGGCCGGCTCCGGCAGGCGTTCGACCGCCCACCAGGGATCATGGGCCGCCAACTCGGCCACGCTAAAGGCGCCGGTGGCCACCGCTACCGTGCGGGCGCCGATGGTTTTGCCGCAGCTGATGTCGTTCGGCGTGTCGCCAATGACGACGATGTCCTGCGGGGCGACGGCCGGGAAACGCTGTTTAACTCTGCCGAGGGCCTGGGCGGCGATTTCGGCCCGCTTCAGGCAGTCGTCGCCAAAGGCGCTGGCGGTGAAGTCGAAGAAACGGGCGATGCCGTAGTGCTCAAGTTTGGCGCGGGCGCCGACCAGGCAATTGCCGGTGAGGAGCAGCGAACGGCAGTTGGCCCGGCCGTCCAGGCACTCGAGGATGTCGAGGACCGGCGGGATGACAAAACCCTTACGGGCGGCCAGATGGACAGGCAGCAGGTCGAGATAGCGCTGCAGGAGGGCGGCGGTCTTTTTTGCATCCGGCCGGCCGGTTGCCAGGCTGACGATTTGGGCGGCGATGTAGCAGTCGGTTTGACCGGCGGTGGGGACCTTTGCAAAATCCGGTTGGACGCCGTATAGCTCCTCGGTGGCCTGCACGAAAGCGAGGAGGCCGGCTTTGCCGGTGCGCAGCAAGGTGCCGTCAATGTCCCAGAACAGTACTCTCAGGGCGGCTCAGCTCCTTATCGATAATTGGCAGTATAATCATAGGCAATATAATTATAGCAGGTGTTGAAAACGAAGAAAACCGGCGCTCCTGGCGCCGGTTTTTCAAAGCTTCTGTTTGAAGGACAGCGTGGTGCTGCGAACGGAGTGGCGGGGGGCGTCGGCCCACCATGGCGGCAAAATCTGGCTGACTGGGACGAGCAGGCCGTTCATGGCTACTTCCCAAGAAGCTTCGATTATTTGCAGGGCTTCAATGGCGCTGCGGGCCTCGGCCACCGCCACGGCATTCTCGGGGCGGAGGGTGAAGGCGTACAGGCAGTCGGGCTCGTCGCCGCGGTCTAGCAGGCCGCGGACGTAAACGACGTTGAGAGTGGGCAGGTAGGCGAGCAGCAGCAGTGCCAGGCTTATACCGGTGCCGGCCAGGACTTCGGTATACTGGCGGTTGACATCGATCGGCTGTTTTTCCTCATATTCGATATTGCCGCCGGGCGTCAGGCTGACAATGTTGGCGGGAATAATATTGGCGCCCGGCAGGAACAAGGTGAGCATGGGCACGTCGGCAAAAAAGTCGAGGCTGCAGCGCAGGTAAAAGGGCAGGCGGACGTTTTGGAGGACTTCCTCCATGCGGTCGTAAACGGCCTGCGGGTCGCCGGACAGGAGCTTTTCGATGCGTTCGATCCGGCTATTCTCGGCGTCCTCGAAGTTTTTGCGGGCGGTGTCGATGCTTTCGCGGATTTCGCTGACCTTGGCCTCGATGATCTGCTTGGTGGCTTCAAGGGCCTTGTTGATTTCCCGCCGCCGGCTGTGAAGCTCGCGGTGGAGGGCGAAGGCGCAGGCCGCCAGGCCGGCTATGCCGGTTATGGCCACAAAGGAGTCCTGGAAGTAGAAGGTCAGCAGCACGAAAAACAGGCCTACGGCCAATTGCAGGACGATGGTGACAAAATATTTTTCGCTTACTTTCAGTCTGGCTTCGGTCAAAAGATAACTGAAGTCCGGGATGGCCGGCTCGACCCACTGCTTGCGCTCGAGCCCGGCAGCATAATCCGCAGGCTGGTAGACAAACTTGCTGAGTTTGTCGAGATCCTCTTCGGCCTCTTGGTTTTGGCGGTATTCCCGCGCATAGCGTTTCTGGCGCTCAAGGTCGATGCTGTCGCGGATATCGGCCTGCACGCGGACTACGTCGTCACTGCCGGACCGCGCTCCCCTGCCGCTTTGCCGTGTTGCCATTGGTTGTGCCTCCAGCTTAGAATGATAGAAAAATGTACTACTATATTTAGTTCGTCGAATTTTGTAGTTTTCCTTTTTGTAGAAAGAAGGCCGCTTGCGGCTAGCGCAAGGGAAAAGGCCGTCGGTGGGGAAATATATAAGAATACTCATATTCAGGCAGGTGAAATAGTGGACAAGGTGAAAATGATGCTTATCGGTGTCGTCACCGGGATTGTCGGCGGTCTCCTCGGCATCGGCGGGGCAATCGTGATGGTGCCCTGTATGGTGTATTTTCTCGGCATAAGCCAGCACTCGGCCCACGCTACGTCACTGGCGGTAGTTGTGCCAGGCGCGGTTATGAGCGCTCTGGTGTACAACTCCTACGGCCAGCTCGATATCGGCCTGGCGCTCTTGTTCGCGGTCGGCGGCATGGCCGGCGCCTTTATCGGCTCTGCCCTAATGCCCAAGGTGAAGCCGGCGGTGCTCAAACGGATCTTCGCGGCGGTGGCCCTTTTAATGGCGATCAGAATGGGGTGGGGCCTATGATTGCCGTGGCAGTGCTGGCCGGCCTGGTGACCGGGATTTTGAGCGGCCTCCTCGGTATCGGCGGCGGCGCCATCCTGGTGGTGGCGGCCGTGTTTTTCCTCGGGGTGCCCCAACATGCGGCCCAGGCGGCGGCGATCGTCGCCATGATCCCGACAGCCCTCGTCGGTGTGGCCAGGCATCACCGCAATCGCCTGATAAACTACCGGCTGGGGGTATATCTGGCGGTGGGCATCATGCTCGGCGGCATGCTCGGCGCCTACATCGCCAATATGCTGCCGGAGGCCGCCTTGCGCAAATTATTCAGCGCTTTTTTCGCCTTGATGAGTGTGCAGATGTTCTGGTCGTCCTTCAAGCAGGGGCGGCAGGAAGACAAAGCCGAAAAGCAAAACTGAGGAGGT
>JAEZLU010000173.1 GCA_023415075.1 Bacillota bacterium | reverse complement strand
ACAGTCGTCGCCGAACAGGTGGCCGTAGGTATCGTTGTAGGCTTTAAAGAAGTCGATGTCGGCCAGCAGCAGGACGAGCCGCTTTTTCCGCCGCATAGCCCCTTTCCACTCGCGTTCGAGGTACTGGTCAAAGGAGCGGCGGTTGGCGATGCCGGTGAGGCCGTCGAGGACTGAGAGGCGGAGAAGTTCCTGGTTGGCGGCGGCCAATTCTTCGGTGCGCTGGCTCACCCGGGCCTCAAGCTGCTCGTTGGCCTGCCGCAGGGCTTCCTCGGCGGCCGCCTTTTGGGCCACCAGGCGCCCCAGGAAAATCGAGAAGGCGAGAATGAGCAGGGTAACGGCGGCGGCAGTCAGGCAATAACCGAGACGCCGTTGATAAAAGTCGGCCATGGCGTCAGCCTCGCGGACGGTGACGACGAGCACCAGCGGATAGTCAGGCATGGTCTGATAGCTGAAGATGCGGCGCTGACCGTCAACCACGGTGGCATCGGCGAAGCTGCCGGCCGGGGCCTCCTTCAGATGGCGGAAAAGCGGCGCCTGGCGGATGTCGGTGCCGATGTCCTGCCTATCGCCGGCCTGGCGGACCCGCATGTAGCCGTCGAGGCCCACGAGGCCGACGGCGTAGGCGTCACCAAGGCCCATCGCCCGATAGAAGCCGGAAAAGTAGGCCGGGTCGACGCCGATGGTGAGGGCGCCGGCGAAGCTGCCGTCAGGTTTGTTAAGGCGGCGGCTCATATGAAAGATCCATTCTTGGGTGACCTGGCCGATGACCGGCTTGGCAAAATAAGGGCGATCGTCGGCGTTGGCGGTGAAGTAGCGGAAATATTCGCCGCTGGCGACACTTACGCCGATGAGGCTCGGCAGGGAGCTGGCGACAATGATGCCGGTCTCATCGGTCACCGACAAATGGATAACCGAGATGGCCTTGGTCTTCTTGACGCGGGCTATGATCTCGGGATCGACCGTGCCGTGGTCTTCGAATTCCTCCTTAACGTAGAGAAGAGTATCGTCGATGGCCAGCAGGTTGCGGCGGACATTTTCCTCGAAGGCTTTCACCAAATTGGTGTTGTCCCTGGTGACGGCGGCCAGCTCGGCCCGGTGCTCGAAGGTGATACGGGAAAAGGTGAGCAGCCAGAGGACGCCGACAAGGGTGACGGCGAAGCCGACGATAACGGCGGCGATTCTGATGTGGCCGCGGATGGGAATAGGCGATTCCTTGTCGATAGCCATTATTACGAAACCTCTATTGGTGTTTTATTAAAGCCTTCGCTGCCATTTATGGCAATACCTTCTTCATTTGAGTAAATGTGACATAAGGTGTCAACAAAGCGACAAAAAATGCCAAAAGGATTTCGCAAACGGAGTTGCTGCCCTTTGTTTTAAAACCAAAAAGAACCCATCGGTCGACTGACCGATGGGTTCTTTTCATTGGCTCAGAAGGTTCGCAGGCCGGGCTGTTTTTTGTCGGCCAGCCGGCGGGAGAAATCCTCGAGCTGGGCGTCGAGGGTGGCGGCAGCGGTCAGGGTCTCGCCGTCGGCGTACTGGGCCTCGCTCATCAGCCCGTGAAGGGTCTGGCGGAGACTTGTTATCTGCTGCTGTACTTGCCCGAAGCCGGACATTTGGGACGCCGGAGCCCCGCCGGCCGTATGCTGGGCAACTATCTGCCCGGGAACGGCAGGCGTCTGGTTTGTGTCTGTTTCTGGCATTTTCCTACCTCCTCTTTGGCGCTTGCTATTAGCATGCCGAAAAGGGCGGCCGGAAATGCGGCGGCTTTCAGTTGAACCTCAGACACGCCGCGCCATGTAGGGCTGCCAGAATTCCGGGTGGACAAGCACGAGCAGGGTGAATAATTCGAGGCGCCCGAGGAGCATATCGAGGATGAAGATGAATTTGGCCAGCGGATGGACGTCGGCGAAGGTGGTGGTGGGGCCGATGGCGCCGAAGCCGGGGCCGACGTTTCCAAGGGTGGCTGCGACCCCGCCCATGGCGTCGAAGGGAGCCAGGCCGGTGGCGCTGACGATGATGACCGATAGGACGAAGATAAGAACATACAGGAAGAAGAAGCGGAGAATTGTATGGAGGACGTCAAAATGGACGGCCTTGCCGTCGACCTTGACGGCCTGGACCAGCTTAGGGTGAACGGCTCTGAGGAGCGAGCGAGCGGCGTCCTTCATGAGGATTATGAGGCGGATTACCTTGAGGCCGCCGGCGGTCGAGCCGGCGCAGGCACCCAGGAGCATGAGCAGGAGGAGAATTATTTTGGCCACAGGCGGCCATTGGTCGTAGTCGGCGGTGACGAAGCCGGTGGTGGTCATGAGGGAGACCACAGTAAACAGGCTGTCGCGCAGGCTGGTGCCGAAACTCAGGCCGGACTGGTGACAGACGGCGGCAGCGATGACCAAGGTCGAGCCGACGACTATCCCCAGGTAGACCTTGAATTCGCTGTCGCGCCACAGTTGGCCGAGGCCCTTGCGCCAGGTCAGGTAGTACAGGCCGAAGTTGCCGCCGGCCAGGAACATGAAGAAAACGATGATGAGTTCGATGGCCAGGCTGTCGTAGTGTTTGATGCTGGCGTTCCTGGTGGAAAAGCCGCCAGTAGCCATGGTGGCGAAAGTGTGGTTGACGGCGTCGAACAGGTTCATGCCGGCCAGGTACAGGAGGACTATCTGAACGGCGGTAAAGGCGACATATAAGAGCCAGAGATTTCTGGCCATCTGGCGGATGCGGGGCAGGACCCGGTCGACGGTGGGGCCGGGCGATTCGGCCCGGAAGAGGTTTACGGCATCGGCGCCGATTTCCGACAGGAAAACGAGGAAGAGGACGATGATGCCCATGCCGCCGAGCCAATGGGTGAGGCTGCGCCAGAGGAGGATGCTGTCCGGCATGGCTTCGACGTCGGTAATGATGCTGGCGCCGGTAGTGGTGAGGCCGGACACGGTTTCAAAGACGGCGTCGAGATAGGTGGGCACGACGCCGGAAAGCGAGTATGGCAGAGCCCCCAGGAGGCTGGT
>JAEZLU010000170.1 GCA_023415075.1 Bacillota bacterium | reverse complement strand
CCCACACCAGCCCGTCCTGGATGGCCCTGGCCAGTTCGGTCGGCCGGCCGGGCGGGTAAAAGGTTATGATGCCGGCTGTTTCGGCCTTGTCGTGGGCGTTGGCGTGCAGGCTGACGAAGATGTCGGCATCGGCTGCCTTGGCGACATCTACCCGCGCCTGGAGTTCGACTGCCGGCGCGGCGGCGGCAACGGCCAGCAGCGCGTCGGTGCTGCGGGTCAGGACGACGGTGGCGCCGGCGTCGGCCAGCTTCTTTTGCAGCAGCAGGGCTACCGCCAGGTTGACGTCGGCTTCGCGGACGCCGCAATAGAGAGCGCCGGCCTGGGGGCCGCCGTGGCCGGGGTCGAGGACGATTACCCGGTTGGCCAGCGGGGCCGGCGCCGGGGCGGCGAAGCCGGCAAGCGGCAGCGTCACTAGCGATGCCAGGATAACGGCGAAAATCGTCATGCGCATAAGCTGGCCTCCCGGGACAAATATGCTTTGATAGTACCATAAATCGCCGTTTTTTGCCAGAGGCCGGCGGGCCGCCAGCCCCGTCCGCCGCCACCAAAAAAAGAGGGCCCCTTCAGGAGCCCTCTTCAGGCTGTCGACAAAGGCCCATCTGCGGCGTACCCGCAAGGGGCAGGCCGCAGTTCTAAGCGCTGAAGCGCTAAGAACTTGCGCACTTGCTCCCCCCGACCGCTTTGCCATCCATGGCGCGGTCGGGACTAGGTCGTCCTGGACCGTCGTCAAAGCGCTTGCTTGCGTACGTCCGGCAGTACGCGGCCGATGCTGTTAAACCTGTTGGTGCAAACCTTGCGCGTAAATAGATCGCGGAGGAAACGGTAGCGCGCTTTTCCGGGCGGCCCGCACAAAAATCGGGCCGGCTGTCACCATCAGATAAGATGCGCTGATATGGCCAGTGTAGCCAGGACGTGCATCTGTAACTTTCTTGGCAACCTGGGTTTTGTCTACATTCTGAACAGACAATCATTTGATGTCTGTTTTTTTTTGCCCAGATCACAAGATTTATGGTTTCTTTAGCGGTTAGGCCATTATTTTATCAGCATCTTTACAGGCAGTAGCAGTAGAATGTAGTCGTAGTAAGGGGCGATAGGCAGATGCGCCTTCCGCCAGGGGGAATTTAATGTGGTGATGCGGGAAGTCAGGCGCTTAGTCATCGGTCGTCCGCTGCACAACCAGGAAATCATTCACGAGAAGCTGCCTAAATGGAAAGCGTTGTCGATATTCTCATCTGACCCGCTGTCTTCGGTGGGCTACGGTCCGGAACAGATCGTCATAGTTCTGGCGGTGCCGGGATTATTGGCTTACGGTTATTTCCCCTATGTATTTGCCGTGATCTTAGCTATTCTGGCCATCATCTCCATCTCTTACGGTCAGGTGGCCAGGGCTAACCCCGGCGGCGGCGGCTCTTATTCGGTGGCCATGCATAATCTGGGAGAGACGCCGGCCCTCATTGCCGCTGCAGCCCTGTTCGCCGACTACGTCCTGACGGTGTCGGTCAGCATCTCCTCAGGTACCGACGCCTTGGTGTCGGCTTTTCCGGCGCTCGCTCCCCACGCAGTGTCAATCGATCTGGCGGTGTTGTTCGGGCTGCTGATGATGATTAATCTGCGGGGCGTACGGGAATCTTCCAATGTTTTTGTTTTTCCCACATATGCCTTTGTTTTCGGGATATTCGCGCTCATCGCCACCGGGGTTTATCAGGTCTTCACTGAATCCGGCCCGATTATCAGTCCGCAAGCCGTAGCCAAACAGTCGCTGGACTGGACCATGCTGTTTTTAGTACTGCGGGCTTTTTCCTCAGGCTGCGCGTCTGTCACCGGGGTTGAAGCCATTTCTAACGGGGTGCCGGCATTCAAAAAACCGGAAGCCCACAACGCCGCCTTAACTACTTACTATATGGCGGTCATCTTGGGGATTATGCTTAGCGGGATCTGCTTCCTTATCATGCATTACCACTTGATGCCGCTTCCCGAAGAAACGATGTTATCGCAGCTGGCCGCGAACATCTTTGGCCGCAACTGGTTTTACTATTTTATTCAGCTCGCCACTATGCTGGTGCTCTACCTGGCGGCGAACACATCGTATAACGGTCTGCCGCCCCTGCTATCGATTATGGCCAGGGATGGCTACATGCCCCGTTATCTAGGCATTCGCGGCGAACGGTTGAGCTTTTCCAACGGCATTGTCCTTCTCAGTGTGGTGGCCGGCGGCCTGATCGTAATCTTCAACGGCAATGTCGAACACCTTATCAACCTGTATGCTCTGGGTGTCTATACCGCTTTTACTATTTCCCAGTTGGGGATGGTCGTCCACTGGCGGCGGGAAAGAGGAGGCAACCGGGCCTGGCGGGCCGGCGTGAACGCCGTCGGCGCCTGCCTGACTGGCACGGTGGTTGTTGTCGTATCGATCGCCAAATTCACTCATGGCGCCTGGATAGTGCTGGTGTTCGTGCCGCTGATGATTTATATCTTCCGTGTCATCAAGCACCATTACTGCGATATGGCCGAGCAACTGCACCTGCCGGTGGAGGACGGCGGCTTCACGACGACGACGGTGCGCCGCAATATCGTCGTTGTACCGATTTCAACGCCGACGCGGGTGGTGGCCGATACCATCAATTATGCAAAACTCATCAGCAAGGATGTCGTTGCCCTCCATATAGCGACCGATGAGGAGGAGGGCCGCCAGGTCCGTGACAAATGGGAGACATGGAATCCCGGAGTACAGTTGGTAACCGTGCATTCGCCCTACCGACTGCTCATCCAGCCGCTGCTGGATTATTTAAGTGAACTGGAAAAAGAAAAACGGCCGGCGGATTACATTACCGTGCTTATTCCCGAATTCGAGACAAAAAAATGGTGGCACCGGCTGCTGCACAACCAGACAGGCTGGATCCTGAGAACGCTGCTTATTTTACGGGAGAATGTGATTGTCGCCACCATTCCTTATCACCTGGCGAAATAGCCGGTACCACTCTGGGCCGTAACGAGGAGGCGGCGGAGTTACCATGGGCGAGGAACAAATGCTTACAGCGGCGGTGTGCCTGTTCTTTGTGGGGGTGTCCAACCAGTGAGGTATGCGTGTATGATAGGCGAGAGAATCCAGACGCTGCGGGGCAAAAAGGGAATGACGCGGGAGGCGCTGGCCGAGGCGGTAGGTGTCTTGCCGGCCACCATCCAAAACTATGAGGATAATAGGTGGCAGCCGGGAACAGATACCCTTTGGCGCTTGGCCAGCGCCCTTGACGCCGGTGTTACCGATATAGTGGATAGCTGCGAGTTAATAGAGGATAAAAACGGCGATGTTATTATCGTTGAGCGAAATAATGGCTGCAGGCTTAAAGTGGTTGGTGTCATCCGTAAAGGGGCCGGCACTAGCCAGGCCGGCAACGCTGCCGGGAGTAGTATTTAGGAACGTGGTGGCTACCAGGTTCCATTTTTTTGCACCAAATAAAGGGTTTTTGCTTTTTATGTAGAACATGAATACAAGATAAAGCGCCGAGTCCGATCTCGGTAGGGGAGAACCACTAAATATAGAGGGGTGAATCTGCGAGATTTCGCAGTAGGGCATCTGCTTCCTCTAGCCCGAACCCGTCAGCTAATCCCC